>JAQYWL010000335.1 GCA_030145035.1 Desulfobacteria bacterium
CCTGCCCGCCACCCGCCTGCCAACGCCTGAGACAGCATTGAGCTTATGTGCCGGCATCTCTGGCAATGGCGGGCAGGTTGCCAGGCACGCTAGCGTGTAAGCTGCATGCCGTACGGGGCGTTGGCAGGCGGGGATTTTATATAACGCGGCTACGCCGCTTGAAAAAAGGAAATTCCTATACTATCAAGTTATTGAAATCAGACGTCTTTTAGTAGCAATCGATTTATGCCATTCACGTGGAGTACTCCAATTGTGAGCGAAGCGAACTAACTTAAGAGATGCGTCCAACAAGAGTGTTTCTCGCTTTTTCCGCTTTTTCGGGACGATATCTATATACCATATTTGATCAAGACTGGCTATCTCAAACAGTCCACAAAACACCGTTGGAGCCCGAATATGCGGAAAACGCTAAGGGCCGGATCATTAGCCTTTTTCCATGTAGCCTAACGCTGGATAATTGACAACAAATCGTATCCGAGATAAAAAGAACGTGGATCGACAGATAGGCAGCATTGACTGAAGCGCGATACACAGAATCATATACAATCTTACCACGACACGGCATACAACGGCCTGTTTCAGACACGGAAAGGCTGGGGACACGTCAGTTGTCCCGGCTCGTGGTCAGACGAAATAAAGGCGATCCTGTCTGAAATCATAAGCACGGGCGCTTGAAATATACGATATGATCGTCTCAACTTATCAACCCTTTTTCTCCCCTTTTCCAGCTTTTTTCTACAAGGCCCACCTTTCAGATCTGATGGTTATCCTGGATGACGTTCAATTCCCGCTGCGAACAACCTGGATCAGTAGAAATCGTTTCAAGAATGACCAGGGCACCCTGTGGATCACAATCCCGGTATGGAAAAAAGGCCTGGGCTTGCAAAAAATTAACCAGGTGCGAATATGCTATGAAGGCAACTGGAGGAAAAAACATCTTGCCAGCCTGAAAACCTCCTATGCAAACGCCCCTTACTTCGGCCAGCACCTTGATGTGGTCGAGGAAATGTCTTCAGGAAGATTTGAAAAGCTTGTTGATCTGAACCTGATGATCATCCAATACTTGAAAAAACATTTAAGGATCGACACCCCATTGATATTGCAATCCGACCTGGATGCTTCCGCCAAGGGCAATGAGCTTTTGATAGAGATTTGCCGAAAAGTGCGGGCATCGACCTATCTAGCCCAGGCTGCCACAAAGAAGTATCTCGAGCCCATGGTATTTGCCGATGCACGCATCGAGCTAAACTTCTTCAGGCCGCCCTCCCCTGTTTATCCACAGCTTTGGGGTGATTTTATCCAGGATCTGTCAGCCTTTGACCTCCTTTTCAATTGTGGGCCTAAAAGCCATAAGATCCTGTGTGGATCAAATGACAGATCAGGCTCAAACAAGGTACACGAATGACAAAAGTCCATTTTCAAAGAAAATGGGTTAACGGGGGCGGGGTTCGCCTCCTGTAAACAGCCTGCCGATCAGGTCAAAGGCATCGACGATTCTTTTCCTTGACGCATCAATAGATTTACCCTATAATATTTGAATCGGTCCTGCATGGCCTTCTCATCATTCTTTTGTCGTGTGAAGGAGTGGGATCTAGTACGCAAATTAGGATCCTTATTTTGGGACCCGCTTGAAATCGATCCCTTGCCTTAGCGATACGATTTTGTCGTTTGGTCCAAAGTAACACCTGACGAGCTGTACGAAAGAAAAAAAAGGGGGATCGTCGCTATGGAAGAAGGAATCGTAAAGTGGTTTAGTGACCAAAAAGGCTTTGGTTTCATTGAGCGCGAAGGCGATGGGGATGTATTTGTTCATCACTCCGCCATCATCGGGTCAGGATTCAAGACCCTTGCTGAAGGTGACCGGGTGACCTTTGACGTAGAACAGGGTACTAAAGGACCTTCGGCAAAGAACGTTACCAGGCTTTAGCCCGGAGCTGTTCGATCATCATGGGCATCTCGTCAAAATAAGGCGAGATGCCTTTTTTTCTGTTAGTCCAGTTTTCAAAATTCTGGAAAACAGTTCACTCACAGAGTTCTCTTTTGTTTGATAATGCTGTCAACACGGGGTTAGAATCTATATTGATGCTTCTACCCTGAACGGAACCGTTATTGGGCAGAGAGGGATAAACGAGAAAAGGAGATTCTATGAAGGTTAAGAAGCTTTATGTGGGAAATCTTAGTCATTCCGTAACTAGTGACGAGTTGAAAGAATTATTTGCCAATTATGGTGACGTTGAAAAAGTTAATATTGTTGAAGGTAAAGGTTTTGGGTTTGTCGAAATGTCTAGCCGATCCGAAGCTGATAGGGCAAGACAAGCGTTAAACGGTTCCGAGCTCCAAAAACGCCCGTTGAGAATTGACGAAGCTCGTCCACCTAAAAGTCGGCGAAGAGGGGGTTATCGAAGATATTAGCGTCCCTCTGTGCCAATGAAGGTGAGACACCTACCACTTGAGAACTTAGTTCGCTTCGCTCACAATTGGCCCGCCCTGGCGCGACAGAAGTTGGACAATGCTTCCGAAAGAAAAACCCGGTCTGGGCCAGGGAATACTGGAATACTGGAATGTTGGAATGTTGGGTTTAAGAGGATTCCCGCCTGCCATCGCCGCGCACGGCACGCAGCTTACATGCTAGCACCCGCCTGCCATCGCCAAGTGCAGCCAGCAGGTCAAATGCTAGCGTCTTTGGCAATGGCGGGCAGGTCTCTGGCAATGGCGGGCAGGTTGGTCTTTTTTTCTTTTACATTATTCCAATATTCCATCATTCCCTGATCGAACTTGCAATAGCGTCAATAAATATCTATAACTTCAATAGGTTGTAGAACTTCCGAGACGTTAAAATTAGTGTAGGGCTGGTAGGAGGTTCAGCCGTAGGGGCAACGCAAGGAGCCAGGAGGGCGACTGGAGTTGCCCCCACGGCTAAGGTTCCGAGGTCTCAAAATGAGGCACAAAGCCGTAAGCTTCATAGATCCCCTGAGCACGAGCTGACTTTATGAAGTCAAGGAATTTTTCGGCATTCTCAGAGTGGGCAGCATTTTTTAATCTGCAAACATAATAGTTTATCCTGTCCCTCTGATCCAGGTCCTCTCCGGGTTCAACCATATCCACCAAAAGATTCCTCTGCCGCGCATATATAACCTCCGTGGCCCAGACAGGCCCCACATCAACCGTTCCCTTTAAGATCCTCAGCGGAGTCTCTCTGTGGTGTACGACCGTCAGAATGGTTGTCCCTTCGGCCCGTTTTTCCTCCATGACGCGATGCACAAGGCCTTCGCCGCCTGCCTGACGATACATGTCGATAATATAATAAGCAATGTCTTCATATTCGGGGTTCGGCTGTGAAATGCGTACCTCTTCTTGCCCCAGATCAGCAACAGACACAATCTGCGCGGGGTTGCCTTCCGGCACCATCAAGACAATACGGTTGTGAAGATAGAGAAAATAGTCCCCCTTTGTAATGAACCTATCCTTTTCAAGGCGCTCCATGGCCTTCTCCGTGACAGATGCGTAGACGTCGGGAACCACGTCTATGACACTATCCCGAAAAAGAGCGCCGCCTGCCAGAATCTGTTTTAGCTCCAAGCCGGGCGGAAGTGTTTCGTAAAAGATTCTCTTGACATCCGGGTATTCTTTTTGAAACACACGAATCAGCTCGTCCATAACCATGAATTGGTTGCCTGCAACAAATAGCACCAGGTCCGCCGAATCGGCAAAATCCAGATTATGAAGATCATCTTCTCTGTCTGAAGGAATCACCGGAAAACCGATCTTTTCTTTGTCTCCGCTCATGCTGTACTCCTCTCCAGGTTGGCCGACGAATGGGTCTCTCGCCCGCTCTCTTCGATCGCTTGAGTCCACAGAGATCTCAGAGGTAGATAATTTGTCTGATTTTTTGAGAGGAAAAATCAGACAAAACACTCAGCCACTGCCGTGGCATTGGTAGCCTGCGTTATGCCACCATTGGATCATAATACACAGGCATTTAGGTCAGTGAATCTGTCCCGCGACAGCAGGATGGCGGTTTGAGCAGATTTCCCCTCTCAGGAAATCTGCTCAAGAACTCTGTGTCTCTGCGAGCTCTGCGAGAGATAAGAATACGTCACATGGTCAATCCTCACACATGCAGTTCCACCACGTCCCCATCCTGAAGCACGTAGTCCCTCTGGATCATTTGGCCGTCATAGACCCTATTGCCCCATACCTTGGCGAATCTGAACTTCTCTACGAATTCCTTGTGGATTTTACCAGCAAGGTCTTCCACGGTTGCCCCTTTTTTGAGAACAAACGGAGCCTTGCGGTCTGGTACCTTACCCCTGGCCTTGGTATAGACCCGTATGATCTCAAGCCGCTCAAACAGCACTTGTTTCAGTAATTCAAGGTTTCGTCCCGTGTTTGCTGAAACCGCCACTATGGGCCAGTCGTCTTCCAATAGGTCTTTGAATATCTGAAAGTTTTCTTCAGCCGAGGCGTTGTCGTTCTTGTTGGCGACCACCAGCACAGGCCTGAAAGTCCAACCCTGCCCTCCTTCATACAAATGAGCCAGGCGCAGGGGGGCAATTCGTTTCTGTTCGAGCAGGGCGACTGTCTCTTCCAGTTCCTCAATGGGGTCTGCGGTCACATCCACAACCAACAGAATCATATCGGCCCTGCGGATTATATCCGGAAGCCAGGGCTCGGTGTAGTCTCGGGTCATTGGCGGAGTGTCGATCAATTGAATCTGGATGTTTTCAAAGGGCATCATACCAGGGGTCGGTATCCGCGTGGTGTGTGGAAAATCAGCCACTTCAGGGGTAGCATTCGTAAGTGCCGCCACCAGTGAGGATTTGCCCACGTTGGGAGCACCGATGAGTGCGATCTGTCCGGCTCCTTCCCGGTCGATCCTGTACCCCACATCTCGTCTGCTGGTTGCCTTTTTTGCCTGCTGCTTGGACTTGAGCTTGGAGAGGCGACGTCTGAAATCGGCCCTGAGCTTATCCGTACCCTTGTGCTTGGGGATAATAGCAAGCATTTCTTCCAAGGCCTCGATTCCCTCCGTCGGGGTCTTGGCCTGGCGATAGCGCTTTTC
>JAQYWL010000054.1 GCA_030145035.1 Desulfobacteria bacterium
AACGCCTGTCACAGTATACTGGCTGTATGTCGGCACCCGCCTGCCACCCGCCTGCCAACGCCTGAGACAGCATTCAGCTTATGTGCCGGCATCTCTGGCAATGGCGGGCAGGGCGCCACGCTCGCAGGGCAGCTACGATGCCGGTACACATGGCAATGGCGGGCAGGTGCATGGCAATGGCGGGCAGGCTACTTGACCAATTGCGAAACAAAGTGAAGCTAAGCTCGACCCTTACTCCTTTCATGGCCTTTGATAGACGCTTGGCCTGATGTACCTGAACCGATGGTGAATGCCGGTCAGGGTTTCTGAGTGTCCGATGAAGAGATAACCCCCATCGAGCAACGCGTCGTAGAATTTGTCCGTCAGGGCCTGCTGAGTCCTTTTGTCAAAGTAAATCATCACGTTTCGGCAAACTATGAGATTAAATGCCTCTTTGAACGGAAGCGGCTCCATAAGGTTAAACCGCTTGAATTCAATCATTTGTCTTAATGACGGCTTAACCCTGAAATAACCCTCTTGGCCGCCATAGCCCCGTTGAAAATACTTCCTGACCACAGTGGCCGGTACCTTTTCAAGCCTAACTGCCGGATAAACCCCCCTCTTCGCCTGTGCCAGGACCTTCGTGGATATATCGGTGGCCAGAATCCTCGCATCAAGGCGTACGGTTTTCCCAAAATATTCCAAGAGCCATCTGGCCAGAGAATAGGGCTCCTCCCCTGTTGAACATCCTGCGCTCCAGAATCGGGGCCTGTGGAAGCCTGCTCGGCTCTTGTCCGCCGCATATGTCGGGAAAACCACCTGCTTCAGAAAATCAAAGTGTTTTTCTTCCCGAAAAAAGCTGGTCAGGTTGGTGGAGATCGCATCCAGCATCTTCACCAGCTCATCCCCGCTGTCCCGTTGGGTCACGAACCTATAGTAGGCATTGAAATTCCTGAAACCTGTCTCACGCAGCCGTTTGGCCAGCCGGGCGCGGACCAGTTCCTTTTTGCCCTCATGCAGATTGATGCCGCATTTTTCATAGACCAGGGCGCTGAACCGTCTGAAATCTCGGTCTGATAACTCTGTAGAAAGCATTTTGGAGTTTTTTGGTTTAGCCGGTTTAGCCGGAAGTCGCTTCGCTCCGTTCAGGGTTTGAGGGCCGCTTCGCTTAAGGTTTGAGGCAAAAACATTTTCTGCCTCAAACCTCCGACCTTAGGCCTCCAACAGCGCCACCCTGGCACGTCCAGGATGAGGCCCACTCGGCCATCGGCCAGGATGGCTCCGCCGGCCGCCATCCCTTTCATACCATCCCTGAATCCCTAAATTCCCAAGTTAGTTCGCTTCGCTCACAATTGGAATTATTCCATCATTCCTTTCTCGGGATAGCAGCAAAGCTAATAAAGCGCTATAATGTCAACAGGTTGTAGAAATTCCGAGACGTTCAATTAGTTGTCAGTTCCTTTATGATCAGCAGCAAGGCATTGGGTAGGTGCTTCAGGGAGCTAACTGAAATTTTAACCCTCTTTTTCCCTATCTTATCTGCCTTCAAGTGGGCTTCATAATGTGGGGGTCCCTGATCAGGATGCTCCCAGCGCTTTTCAGCCAAATCGACTAATTTTTCGTGAAAAGTCCCGTCTATGACTTCAGCAACATCCTGGCCAATCAGATCAGCCTGTGAATACGCCACCAAATTTGCAAATGCCTGGTTGGCACATATGATAGCCTGCTTACGGCATATAATCGCCGGATCTTCTATCTCCTCAACGATTAGTAGCTTTTCCAGGACAGAAGCACGATAGCCTGCTGTGGATAAGCCATCACCCTCGTTTGTTAACCTGAGCTTATACTTGCGTAATGATTCAGGCAGGGGCAGGCTATGATCATCCAATATTCGGATCACTTCGTCAGCAGGAATCTTATAATTTCTTCCCACCCTGATACCCCTTATCTTACCCCGCTCGATCCACCGCCTGATGGTGGTATGAAATACACCCAGAAAGTGGGCTAACTCTGTCGTGGAAAAGAGAATTTTCTCCATTGCCCTACTCCTGAAGATCCGAAAGATCCTGTTGCTCCTATATATCGGTAGAATAAGACCAAATCTTTAAGCCCCTTCGCGGAATGAGTGCTAAGCGGGAAAATCAATAGTTGAGCCCGTTTGGCCCGTTTCAAAGATAGCTAGTGTCCATCCGGAAATACCCTAAATTCCCTCCCCCTTGACGGGGGAGGGTTAGGGTGGGGGTGAAAAAGATACGGAAGTCCGATCAGTTACAGATATGTTCCCCCTCCCCCAGCCCCCTCCCGCGAGGGAAGGGGGAGTTAGTGGATAGGCACTAGCTAAACCGGCATAACCGGCTAAACCGGCCAAAAATGATCTTTATGCATTAATTGCACCAAAACAGACAGGTGCTCTAAAAAATAGATAGGCGTTCAGAGGTTCAGAGTTCACCGTTAACCCTGAACCTTTGAACCCGTGAACGGTTACAAAAACAGCAACATGATATGAGTCCATTGTGCTTATTGTGTCAATACGGTTGACCTGAACCCAACAAACTCAACAAACCCGATCAACTCTGTTTGGAGAGGTATTTTTTCCGGGCTGCCATTTTTTTGACAGAGGGGGGGTTGGGGAGAGCTGCACAATAAATGTGGTCTTTCCAGGAACGCTTTCACATGCAATGGTTCCGTTGTAATCCTCAAGCAAAAGAGATACAAGTGAAAGGCCGAGGCCTGCATGTTCGTCAAGCCTGGCCTCATGTCCGGTGCCTTTCTTAGTCGTGAAGAATGCTTCATATATGTGTTCACGGTTGGGTTCAGGGATGCCGCAACCAGTATCCTGAACCATAATGATCACCTTGTCTTCCTGGCAGGAGGTTTCAACGGTAAGGTGTCTGTCTTGAGCATCGACCATTGCCTCCAGCGCATTCTGGATAAGGTTCAAAATAATAATGCAGAAATCCGTTTTTCGCCCCTTTAACACAGGAAGAGCATCATCCAACTTAAAGGTCTTTTTCACGTTGTGCTTGAAAAACATGTCGGCATTGAGAAGAAGAAGACAGTCTTCTATGACTTGATTGATCTTAACGTCCCCGATCTCACAACACCCATCAACGATCAAATCACTTGTAAGGTGCCTCATCTGGGCATTCAAATCATCAAGACTCCTTGAGATCGACTTGATCCTTTCCTCCATGCGGCCTGCCAATACCTCGACCTCAGTTAAAGCTTCCGATTGCTCTACCTGTGCGTTGCACGCAGACAGGAGGGTACCCCGTAATTGCTCCAGGCTCTGCTCCAATTGTTCAGATCGAATGTAAAGGATTTGAAGCGGGCCATTGAGGTTGTGAACTATTCCTTCAATGACTCGAACCAGACAGACACCATAATAGTTGTCAGCAAGCTTTCTCAGCAGCATCCGCTCCATATCTCTTTTTCTCTTTCCTGATTGCATCCCTTTGCACTTGAAATATGTAAGCAATGACTTTCTCTCTATCCTCTTCATCCAGATCAATAAACCCTAGAACAACCTGGTAGCGCTGCTTGCCATCCTCTTGAACAGGTGTCACACGTATAACCCGTCCAAATAGCACTAATTGTATGACAGGGAATCTTGAGATCATGAAACTTGCCTTAATGATCTGTCCGGGCTCTAAAGCCTTATCGCATATCACACTCATCCCTGTGCCGCTAATATCTGAGCCCTGTCCAACAAAAAAGTCCTCATCGCCCCTGTCATCCTTGCGGGTCGACGCATCGAGCCCGGAGACGTCGGATAGCAGTTTTAACACGCGATCCAATTTGTCATCTATGTGAATCAAAAAACTAATCAGGTTTGAATGAAAAGTGCTATCAGCCTCATATTGCCCTCCTTCGTCAAAGGACAAGGCCGCTTGGCTAATAAACCGGGAGCAAGGCTGCTGTTCAGATCGCCTGACAGCTTCGTACTCATCTCCATCCACAACTGTGAGCTCGACATCAACCTGTAAGGGAGCCCGTACATACTCTCTTCTCTCCTGCCTCGGAACCCCCTGCATCTTTTCCTCCGTGTATATAAAATCGCCCAACGATTTTATAATATGCAACCATTATACCACAATTCGGATTGGGGGCGAACCCCATAAGCGCTAACTTAAAAGAGTGACGGGACGGGTAACGGGTAAGTATCAACGTGAAAATCCCGAAACATTAAGTTAGCGCCTAAGGGGGTGAACTCTGTCCGGTTATGGGTGTTTCCGACCCGGGATCTGGTATAGCTTGTGGGAGGGCTTTAGGTCAAGTCTCGATTCATTACGGACAGAATCGGAGGAGACTGGGTCACGCTTGTGCCCCAACTCGCCCTTTTCACGGAGTCCCAGAAATGCCTCAACAACCTTTCCATCAAATTGGGTGCCGGCACTTTGCCGGATTGTCTCGAGCACAACCTCATCAGCAAGCCTTTTCCGATAGGCACGGTCGGAGGCCATAGCATCATAAACATCAGCTACTGCAAGAATCCGGGACAGAAAGGGGATGGATTCACCCTTGAGACTATCAGGATATCCTTTGCCGTCCCATCTTTCGTGATGATGCAAAATGATTTTCTGCTCCGCGGTTAAAAGGCCCAGGTGGCCAACAATGTTCGCCCCAATCACGGGATGCTTTTTAATCGCTTCAAATTCCTGCTCCGTCAAGGGGCCGGGTTTCAGCAGGATACTATCCGGAATGCCGAGCTTCCCGATATCATGTAACTGCCCGGAAAAACCCAATAGATCGAGTTGCTCGTCAGAACATCCCATCTCCTTTCCTATGCTCAGTGCAAGTTCGGTCACACGACTTGAGTGCTGTTTGGTGTAAGGGTCTCTGGCCTCGATTGCTTCCACAAAGGCATAGAGGGTAGAGAAAAGATTCTCGTAGATATTTTCGTACAGAGCGACATTTTCTATGACAAACGTGGCCCTCTCAGCCAAAAAATTCAGATAGTACAGATCCTTTTCAGTGAAAGGCCTTGATATGCCTGTCCCGGGACGGCAGACAGGTCCATTTTTGACAATGGCGACCAGCATACCAAATAGCTTTTTTCGAATCCTGAAAGGGATGGCAATCAGCGAAAGGATATCTGCATCTGAAAGCGTTTTGTCATAACTGCCGTCAACAAGAAGCGGGATACCTTCTGAGGTTTTCTTCACAAGGACCTCTGCGACACGGCTGGTGTTCTGCCACGCCGGGCAGGCTTGATCGGCCTGTCTGCCTGTGTCTACCGTCTCGAGACAGGCAGGCGCAGACAGGCCAGCACTCCGGTTAGATTTGGGTTCTTTATAAAAAGAGGCGATAGGGATCGGCCTTCCCAAAGTCTCGTCCACTACATGGAAATGGACCTCATCGCAATTGGTTATATCCGCAGAGAGCTTAACGATCAGATCAAAGAGGTCTGAGCTGCTTGTTATCCAGTCTACCTTCTGTAAGATCATGTTCAATATCTTGAGATCCCCGACTTTGTTGGACAGCTCTTCATTTAGCCGGGCAATATGTTCCTTTTTCTTGATTTCTTCCTTTAAAAGCATATTTTCAACAAAGAGGGCCTTTTGTTCTAAAGCCCTCTTTATCGTCAGGTTTATTTCACCAATATGAAACGGTTTGACCAGGAAGTCTACCACGCCGTGTTTCAGGGTAGCTATCGCGCTATACGTAGATGGATATCCGGTCATAACAACGACCGGTATGGTATTGTCGATCTCATGAATCTTCCTGGTGAACTCTACCCCGTCCATTCCTGGCATATTAAGGTCTGTAAAACAAAAATCGACCTTCCTGCGCTCAAGAATCTTAACAGCTTCCGTCCCATCTCGGGCAGTCAAGATCGAATAGGTTCCGATTCTGCGAAGAAAATCCTTGAAAACCTCAAGGATCATTTCATCATCATCAACAACCAATATGTTCATGGGCTCACTCATGGGTCTTCAACCCTTTCATCAGGTGGGCTTTCAAGGTTTTGAATTCCTTATCGGTCAATAATCCGTCTCTTTTGAGCGTGGAAATATTTTGGAGTTGTTCAAAGTAGTTGGGTTCGCCCATTGGGGCACCGCGCATAAGATGAAGACCGGGCCGGTCGCTGGAGAAAAAATTGAGTCTGGCTATCCTGTCTTGTTCTACTTTCTGCTCATAATCGCCTTCGTTTTTTTCCTTCTTGATGGCAACCAACTGGTCATAGGCTTCCTTTAGCTCTTTGAGCAACTGGGTATTTTCCCTTATGAGATTCACTCTCTCAACGGCATTGTTGAATACAATCTCCATCTCCTGGAGTTTGAAGGGTTTCTTGATATAATCATAGGCGCCTTCCCGTATGGCCTCAATAGCGGTTTCAAGTGACCCGTGCCCTGTTATGATGATAACGACCACATCTGGATTCATTGCCCTGGCCTGGCGCAACACCTCCAGGCCGCCAACCCTGGGCATCATCAGATCAGTAATTAGGATATCAACAGGCTCTTTGGTGATAAACTCTATAGCCTCAAGAGCATCGTTGAAAACCTCGACCGAAATATGCTCCTTTGAGACCAAATCCTTCAGGATGTCGCCGATCGCTCTGTCATCATCTACGATCACGCTCCGGATAGAAGAGTCCTGCGCTTGCTTCATCTATTAGTCTCTCATTCTACAGCCTGCTGTTGAGAAGCTTCCTTGAATGTGATAGGCAAGATCTACTTGTTACCTGTATCGGAAAGGTTTGCCTAAAACTTGAGCATATAGGAATTTCCTTTTTGAGCGGCGTAGCCCTCCGGGGCGTAGGCCCTACGGGCCGGAGGCCGGGTTATATAAAATCACGGAGTGATTTTATAACTTGAGTTTCCCTGGGGCAAACTCAAAGACGGCAAGATACCTGCCAATCAACAACTTAAGAAGCTTTTTTTCGAAGATTTGATGTGTTATATGGGTGGCTCAAGACCAAGACAAGATCTGATGCCGGTGCCTTAATTTTAACGCCTCGGAATTGTATGTTCTCAAAAAGCTTGGGTAATTCCACGAGACCCCGATTTGCTGTCATTGCGAGGAGCGTCAGCGACGACGCAATCTCACCGCTGTCAAGGAGATTGCTTCGCTCCGCTCGCAATGACGAAAACCCGAACTTTTTGAGAAGTTACTCGGAATTTCTACAACCTATTGAAATCAGAAAGCTTTTGGTGACAGTCAATTCATACCATCCACATGGAGTGTTGGAGTACACCCATCACTCCAGTACTCCATTGCTCCAATACTCCAATTGCGGAGCTAAGATCATATGATCACTAATCGACAATATTCGAATGTGAAGAATGGGCTTGCCCTTGTAACGGTCCTTTTCTTGACACTCGCATGCCCAATTGTAAATCATGCCATTGAGGCATTTCCAAAGTCACGGGGGCTTATCAATGATTTTGCCAATGTCATTTCGCCCCAGTATGAACAAAAGTTAGCAGAAGTGACTGGTGAACTTTTGAGAAAGACGGACGTGCCCGTGGTCGTGGTCACCATGCCAGACATTGGTGGAGAGGATTACAACGAGTACGCCAACCGCCTGTACGCTGCGTGGGGCATCGGGAAAAAGGGCGAAGATCGAGGTGTCCTCATCTTTGTGACACTCAAAGAGCGTAAGATGCGTATCGAGACCGGTTACGGAATAGAGGGGCTTATTCCCGATGGGCTGGCCGGAGAGATTCGCGACCAGTATATCATCCCATACCTGAAGCGAAATCAGTTTGGGGAAGGGCTTTTGAACGGCACCCTTGCAATAGCCAGCATCATTGCCAAAGATGCGGATGTCAGCCTGACCGGACAGGTCCCTGTGAAACGCCCGCCGAAGAGGCGCTCAGGCCTATCGGCCCTGGTGACGATCTTTCTCTTGTTGTTGATCTTCTTTTCCATGGGGAGGAGGCGAGGGGGGCTCTGGCCGCTTCTCCTCCTTTTGTTCATGGGAAGAGGGTTTGGATATGGAGGAGGCTACGGCCGGGGTGGCTTTGGTGGCAGCTTTGGTGGCTTTGGCGGGGGTTTTGGTGGCTTTGGCGGCGGCTTGAGTGGAGGAGGCGGCGCTGGCGGTGGTTTCTAGGGGATTTGTACGTGGAGGCTCCTCGGGTGTGAGTGATCAAGGGAAGTATTCTTATCTCTCGCAGAGCACACAGAGTCGCAGGGTTTCTTGAGCTGAATTCCTGAGAGGGGAATTCAGCTCAACCAGCCATCCCTCGCATTGCTCGGGACATTTGCCCCCGCAGGGGCTGAGATTCTGCCTGATTTTTCCCCTCAAAAAATCAGGCCGAAAAAAATAGCTCAGTGGTCTCTGTGGACTCGAACGACCGCAGGGAGAGGGCGAGAGGCCCCCAACCCGTAACAGGCAACGCGAAACACGCAACGGTTGTTAAGGAGGACACCTCATGTCCAAGATTCCGAAAGATCCGGGGGAGATATCTCCCGGCATCGTCAATGATTACAAGGGTCTGTTTGGCGAGGACCTGATTTCCGTCATACTTTACGGGAGCGCGGCAAGCGGTGACTACATTCCCGGCAAATCAGACATTAATTTTATGATTGTGCTTTCTGAAAAGGGAATCGATTCCCTTGACCGGACCTTTGACCTCATTGCCAGGTGGAAAAAGCGCAATGTGGCCACTCCCTTGTTTCTAACCGAAGCGTATTTCCAGACATCATTGGATGTCTTTCCGATTGAATATCTGAATTTCCAGAACACTTATGAACTCGTTTATGGCAAAGATATCCTGAAGGATCTCTCTCTTGACCGCGAGTTTTTGAGAATGCAATGCGAGAAGGAAGTGAAGGGCAAGTTACTCCTTTTGAGGGAGGCCTTCCTGGAGAGCCAGGGTAAGGCAAAGCACCTCCAGCAGCTCATAGCACAGTCTCTTGGTGCGTTTGTCGCCATCTTTAAGGCGCTTCTTCATCTGAAAGGAAAAGAGCTTCCCCGCCACAAACGTGAGGTCATCAAACAGGTCTGCCACACCTTTGAGATGGACAGTGGCCTTTTTGAAAAGCTCCTCGATGTTAAAGAAAAAAGGGTCAAGCTAAGCGGCCCTGAAATTACCAACCTATTCAAATCATATCTAAAGGAGGTACAAAAACTCTGGAAGATCGTGGACGGGCTGAACAAAAATGTTGCCTCAAACCTCAAACCTCAAACGGAGCGGAGTAGGGGCCTACGCCCCGGAGGGATTGCGGAATGAAGAACTGCGCAGCTCATATTTATGCACGACGACACAAATATCTGCGCACCAACTACCGGGGATTGTCAAATCCTTTCGTAGGGGCGGGGTTCATCCCCGCCCGAGAAGCCTGAATCGTACGGCGACGCGGGAGGGCATAAAGCCCGCCCCTATATCCATTCTCTCCCATTGTCTGTTATGCAAAACAATTAATGACGCTATGTATAGGGGGTTAAATGACACAAGGACAAAAAACCACGCTGATCGTAATAGGGATTGTTCTGCTGGTTATCTTGATCCCTTTTGGGTATCTGAAGGGGACCTACAACAGCCTTGTTCGTATGGACGAGGGGATAAAGGGGGCCTGGGCACAGGTGGAAAATCAACTCCAGCGCCGCTACGACCTGATCCCCAATTATGTGGAAACCGTAAAGGGGTATGCCAAGCACGAAAAGGAGGTTTTCCTGAAGGTGACCCAGGCGCGTTCGAAGGTGGCCGGGGCAGGCGCTATCAGTGAAAAGATCGCTGCCAACAACCAGCTCTCTTCGGCTCTGGCCCGACTGTTAGTGGTGGTGGAGCGGTATCCTGATCTGAAGGCCAATGCCAATTTTATCCGTCTTCAAGACGAACTGGCAGGGACTGAAAACAGGATTTCAGTGGAACGGCGCCGTTTCAACGAAGCGGTAAAGGTCTTCAATATTAAGATCAGGAGCTTTCCGACCAACTTCATAGCCGGGATGTTCGGGTTTGAAAAGGCCACCTTCTTTGAAGTGCCAAAGGAGAAACAAGAGGTCCCGAAGGTGAAATTTTAGATGGAATTCATTGCCGACCTTCATATCCATTCTTATCTTTCACGGGCAACGGCTAAAAATCTTAATTTGGAGCACCTGAATCTGTGGGCTCAGATGAAAGGAATTGCGGTTGTCGGCACCGGAGATTTTACCCACCCCCGGTGGTTTTCAGAGCTGTCCCAAAAGCTTGAACCGGCAGAGGACGGACTCTTCAAGTTAAAACCGGAGTTCGCAGCCGAAACAGCCCACATGGTTCCGCCCGGTTGCAAAGCATCTGTACGCTTCATGCTCAGTGTCGAGATCAGCAGCATCTACAAAAAGGATGGAAAGACCCGCAAGGTTCACAATGTGGTCTTTATACCCGATCTTGAGCTGGCAGAAAAATTCAACCAAAGGCTTGGCCGGATTGGCAATATCAGCTCGGACGGGAGACCGATCCTCGGGTTGGATTCCAGGTCACTCCTTGAAATTTTGCTTGAAACCTCGGAAGATGCTTTCCTGGTCCCTGCCCATATCTGGACTCCCTGGTTTTCGGTGCTCGGCTCCAAGTCAGGCTTTGACTCACTTGAGGAATGCTTTGACGACCTGACGACCTACATTTTTGCTGTGGAAACCGGTCTTTCCTCTGACCCCGCCATGAACTGGCGGATCTCATTCCTTGATGGGCTCACCCTGGTCTCCAATTCCGATGCCCATTCTCCGGCCAATCTGGGAAGGGAAGCAAACCTTTTTGACACAGAGCTTTCCTATTTTGCAATGAGAGACGCACTGAAATCCGGTGATCCGAAGCGTTTTCTGGGTACCCTTGAATACTTTGCCGAGGAGGGAAAGTACCATTTTGACGGCCACCGGAAATGCGGGCTTAGACTCTCGCCGGTTGAGACCATGAAAAACAACGGGCTCTGTCCTGTTTGCGGCAGGCCGGTCACTATTGGCGTGATGTATCGCGTGGAAGAGCTGGCCGATCGTAAAACCGGGGCAAAACCGAAAGGGGCTCATTCATATACAAACCTTCTTCCCTTGACCGACATATTGTCGGAGGTTCTTCAGGTAGGACCAAAGAGCAAGAAGGTGGCAGGTGCCTATCGGGCCCTTGTTGAAAGGCTCGGCCCGGAATTCGAGATCATCAGAAAGACACCCATGGATGATCTTGAACGGCACGGACCACCCCTGCTCGCCGAGGCGATCAACAGAATGCGAAACAACCAGGTCCGTCTTGCCCCGGGATATGACGGCGAGTTCGGCACGATCTCTCTCTTTGATGACCATGAACGGAGCCAACTCCTCGGGCAAAAGAGTCTCTTTGTTGAATTAAGGGCTCAGTTCGAGAAAAATCCCCCTAAACCTGCCCGCCATTGCCGTGTGTGCCGGCAGTGTAGCTCCGTTGCGAGCCAGGCGTCCTGCCCGCCATTGCCAGAGATGCCGGCACATAAGCTCAATGCTGTCTCAGGCGTCGGCAGGCGGGTGGCAGACGGGTCCCCCTTTACAAAAGGGGGACTTTCAAAAGCTCCCCCCTTTCGTAAAGGGGGGCTGGGGGGGGATTTTATTCTGCCCGATGACCTGAACGAGGCCCAGCAAGAGGCAGTGCGACACACAGGGGGGTCTCTCTTGATTGTTGCCGGTCCCGGGACCGGCAAAACCTTCACACTTGCGCATCGCATTGCCTATTTGCTTCAAAAGGGGGGCGCCCGGCCTGAACAGATACTTGCTGTTACCTTTACAAATAAGGCTGCCCAGGAAATGGCCGGGCGTTTGGGCAAGATTTTTGACGACTCCAAGGTCCTGAATGGGGTCACCATCAAGACTTTTCACGCCCTTTGCCTCGATATCATCTCCCTTGAGGCAAATGCTCTCGGAATAAAACATGCGGTATCTATATTAAGTGAAGCAGACCGCACCCGGTTTGTAAAGGCGGCCATTCAGAGGACCCACGACGATCTTTCTGTCTCAAGGCTCGAGCCGGATGGAATTTCAGACCTCATCTCCAAGGTCAAACAGCTCTTGCTCTTGCCGGAGCATGATTTAGCCGGGCCTGTCCCGGAGCCATTATTGGATCAGTTTCCACCCATATATAAGGCATATCAAGAGATCATTCATGAGAACCATCTTCTTGACTTTGATGACCTGATTTTTGAGACAGTCCGACTTTTTGAAACTCATCAGGCGATCCTGAGAAAGTACCAGGAAAGGTTCTGTTTCATATCTGTGGACGAATATCAGGACATCAATTATGCCCAGTATCGTCTTATCCGGCTCCTTGCACCAGAGGGCCATGACATCTGTGTCATCGGAGACCCGGATCAGGCCATATACGGATTCAGGGGGGCGGACGTTCAATATTTTCACAGGTTTTGCGAGGATTATCCGGCCGCGAAAAGGATTCTGCTCGAGCAGAACTATCGCTCCACGGAAACAATTCTACGGGCCTCCGGACAGCTCATCGGTGTGGATGATACCAGGAGCGCACAAAAAGGTGTCTGGTCGGGCATTCACGGTGCCAGGGTCCTGACTGTCACTGAGCTTCCCACGGAAAGGGCAGAGGCCGAGTACATAGTCAAGACCATTGAGCAGGAGGTTGGCGGAATCAGCCACTTCTCCATCCAAACCCTCCCCCCCCGGCCCAGACCGGGTTTTCAAGGGCAACAGCTTGTTTCGCGGAGGTCGCGCC
>JAQYWL010000347.1 GCA_030145035.1 Desulfobacteria bacterium
AAGACTGAACTAAGGGCTCGCGCAAAAATAACTTAACATTTTGGCATCTCAGCTTCAGGCCATCTTTGGCCGATACTCACTCGCAAAATCCTCGAAATAGCTTGCTATTCCTGTGGTTTTGCTCAATCGGATTGACCAAATCCAACCCAAATCTGAGCGCGAAATCTGCCAAGTTATTTTTGCGCGAGCCCTAAGAAGAATCAACGTGGCTCGAAGGTTTGTCAACCCACGGTTTCAAAGTGGGAATTTGTGAGGCCGTCCAACAGAAGGAATGAATGAATTCGGATGGAGAACACCTCTGCATCGGGGTGGTCGGCGAAGCCTTCAAGTTGGGCATGTTTCCTCATGAGGGCTTCTCGGATCTGACGCCTCATGCCGTCGTCTCCAATCTGTTCAAACACGCCGGTCACAGTGAGGGCCTTGGCCTGGGGGCGCCTTAAACCACGATCTTCCTCACGGGTGTCGATCAAGAGGCTGACCCAGGGATTCTCTCTAAGATTTCTGTATTTTCTTGTGTCTTTGAAAGTCACCATGTAGATCTCCGTGCATGCATCGTTAGCCACATAGGCCATAAGAGAGCAATGCGGCCTGTTGTCAGAAACGGTGGCTAAAACGCAAATGTCCTTTTCTCTGAATAGGGCTTTCATCTCATCCAGCACGGTTTTCTCCTTCTTTTTATTGCTCATCGCAGCCTACCTTGATATATTGTAAAAGTCTAGCCTTTTGAAAAACCCGGATTTTACTCACTCGTGTGAGCAATTTCGGGATTTTCGATTCGCCTGGCTAAATTGCAAAAACTCGGGCTAACGCCCTCAAACAGTTTGCAATTATTAACGCCCGGCTCACCGCAAATCTTTTTCCAAAATTGCTCAATGTCGTTCGTAAAACAGGGTTTTTGAAAGCGCTAAAGTGTTACGATATATCAAATTACCGAAGATTACCAGTCTCCATTTGCCCTGAGGCGGAATCCCTATGGAAATAAAGATAAGATTGGGCATCAGCGCCTGCCTGTTGGGGGAAAAAGTTCGTTACGACGGCGGTCACAAACTCGATCGGTACCTTACGGACACGCTTGGAAGATACGTCGAATATGTCCCCGTCTGCCCCGAAGTAGAAGCCGGGTTTGGAGTTCCCCGGGAGGCCATGCACCTCGAGGGAGATCCGAATGCCCCCCGGCTTGTGACCAGGCGAACCCAGCGGGACCTCACAGAACCGATGCTCGAATGGGCCAAAAAACGGGTCTTAAAACTCGAGGCCCAAGATCTTTGCGGCTTTATATTTAAAAGCCGGTCTCCTAGCAGCGGCATGGAGCGGATTCCGGTCTATAACGAAAAGGGGATGCCGATCAAAAAGGGCGTTGGACTTTTTGCACGCATTTTTATGGATCACTTTCCCTTGCTGCCTGTGGAAGACGAGGGCCGGCTCCATGATCCAAAACTGAGAGAAAACTTCATCGAATGCGTCTTTGTATTCAAGAGATGGCGGGAATGTCTCTCACGAGGGAAAAGCCGCCGAGGCTTGATAGATTTCCACACGAAGCACAAGCTCCTGATCCTCTCTCACAGCCCGAAGCATTACCAGATGATGGGAAGGCTTGTAGCCCAGGCGAAAGCGTTCGCCTTGGACGAGCTCTATCAAACCTACCAGCGTCTGCTCCTCGAAGCCCTGCGATTGAAGACGACCATCAAGAAAAACGCCAATGTGCTCCAGCACATGATGGGCTATTTCAAGAAAGAGCTATCTTCCGATGAAAAACAAGAACTCCTGGAAATCATCGGTCTATACCGTGAGGCGAATGTTCCGTTGATCGTTCCCATTACCCTCATGAACCACTACATTCGTAAGTATGATCAACCCTACCTTAAGGAACAATACTATCTCCAGCCTCACCCAATCGAACTCCAGCTGCGAAACCATGCGTGAACGTTTCATGACGTCACATGAAGGCTTTCTGTGCTGCATGTACAATAATGAACGACCTCAGTCGGGCCTGAACAAAATGAAGAAAAAGAATAACATGCTTAAACCACTTGGTATGTCTTCCTTGCCAGTTTTGTCTTATGTCTTGGCGCCTTGACTCATGATAATTCAATTTGGTCTCCATTTTATTTGCCCTTGCCGCCGTTGGCGGGATGATACCTAGATACAAACAACAGCCCTGACGACGGGAACTGTTTTATGCTCCCCCGAATAATTGCCTCAGTGGTGATCATCCTCGGTACATGATAGGCCACCCTATTTTGGGAGTTCATATGTAGGTTTCCCCACTGCAAAATACTGTCCTCTGCTATCTGAAATACATTCTTTGCCTCATTGACGCCTAACGACTGCGACCCCTATCATTATGCGAAATCCCTGCCGCTTGTCAAAATGATTCGAAAATGGCTGAAGATTGATCATGAGACAAGTTCCACTTGTTTCGCCAGGGGAAGCAAGGGAGAAAATCATAAGCGGGACGGCACTACTTGTTTGTGCCTGCGCTGACGAACAGAGATTCAAGCAAAACCATCTCGAAGGGGTGATTTCACTGGCCGAATTGGATGCGAGGCGAACGTCTTTATCCAAAGATCATGAGATCATATTCTATTGCGCCTGATCCTCTCTACTTCTTGGGTTTTCTCAAGCAGAAAAAAGGATTGGGACAAACAGTCTGAGCACGGGCTTGGCTAGGCCAATCTCCCTGATAAAGGAGCTGCTGTGACCTTTTCCTTTTACATGAAGTTGTACCTCCTCACGGTACCCTTGTTTTTTGCGATCGATTTGATTTGGTTGGGGGTTGTGGGCAAGAGCTTTTATCAAAAGAACCTGGGATTCCTTTTTCGATCGAGCGTGAACTGGACAGCCGCTCTGGTTTTCTATCTGATTTATATCGTCGGCATTCTCCTGTTCGCCGTGGTACCGGCCCTGGAGAGAGGCGTCTGGACCAGAGCAATCCTCTGGGGTGGCTTATTCGGCTTTTTTACCTATGCAACCTATGACTTGACAAACCTGGCGACTGTCAAAAACTGGCCCCTGAAGGTTGTTATCGTGGATATGATTTGGGGCATCGTACTATGTAGCGTTGTTTCCGTGCTCAGTTTTCACATTGGAAGGTGGCTAAGCTGATTGGAGCCTTGGGTTGTTGAAGTGCCGGGGGGAATGAAGCATCTCGTTGGCCCTTTTTCGAATTTTGCTGGTGCCGGCCCCCTTGCTCGGTCTTTCCATGACGCTTCGATCGGAAAGCCATGAAGGCGTCTTCGAAGACAAACCCTGTCGTACCTTTGCGTCAAAAGCTCGCTTATGCGGCGCCGGCGTTCGCGCTAGCCGTGGTGGGGATTCCCGTCTATGTTTACATTCCCAAGTTCTATACGGATGTCGTAGGCGTTCATATCACGGTCCTTGGCTATCTCGTGTTGGCAGTTCGGCTTTTTGATGCCGTAACCGACCCGGCTATCGGCTACTTATCTGACCGGACGAGAATGTCCTTTGGCAGGCGGCGACCTTACATCGCCCTGGGTTCGGCTGCCTTGGCCTTGACGATTTATCTTCTCTTCAATCCGCCCAGGGGCTCCCCGACGTTTGAAACGGTCTGGTTTGGCGTCTTCATCTTTGCGCTGTTCTTTTTCTGGACCTTGGTCGTCGTGCCTTACGAATCCCTGGGGCCTGAAATCACTTTTGACTACCACGAGCGGACAACGCTTTTCGGGTTGAGAGATGGTGCGCTAATCGCGGGGACGTTGGCCGCGGCCAGTTCTCCAGCAGTGGTCGCTTGGATCTATGGGCTTGCTGCAGACGCGGAAGGTGAACGGGCGAAGTTTTTCTGGATCTCAATATGGT
>JAQYWL010000235.1 GCA_030145035.1 Desulfobacteria bacterium
CTGAATTGGAAACTGACGCCAGTGCCCAGTGTTGTGAGATTCATTTCCGGATGGGCACTAGTTAGTGGCGATTTGGTCTGGAGCGCTCTGGCCCAAGGTGCAGCCCGTCTTTGCAGAATGGATAAGCAAGGTTCACAAGATACTGATTTCGCTAAGTCGCCAAGTCCGCATAGGTTGCAGATTAGGATAAGATTCAAGCGGTTTCTGAAAAATCTCGCCTAATAAAATCAAATAGTTGCATGCCACAGTAAAATGTGCTATTTGGTTTTTCTGTTGGTCTTTTCTTAGTGAACGGTGGCTGAAATTGTGTACAGGAAAGGATACTTACGTGGACCGGATAAGTTGTTCAACGTTTAAAACAGGCCGCTGCATCCTGGGAAGGCTGCCATACGGCAAGGATTTTGTTAAGATCATAGAAGACTTCTGTGTGCGAAACTCGATTCAAACCGGAGTTTTCTCTGTGATAGGAGCTGTGATGTCGGTCACGTTGGGATCATATGACCAGAATCAGCAGGTATACGTCACTTTCAAAAAAGAGGAGCCGCTCGAAATCGTCCATTGCACGGGCAACGTGTCACTCAAAGATGGCAAGGTTGCTGTGCATGCCCACGCGGTGTTTGCCGATATGAACGGCCAGACCATAGGAGGGCACATTTTTTCAGGAACCGTGGTCTATGCAGGAGAAATCTATATCCAGGAGCTCTTGGGTAAGCCTCTGGAAAGAGAATACGACGACACAACAGGACTTTCATTATGGAAGGAATGCCAAAATGGACCTCAAGATCACCAAGACTAAAACGCCTAAAGAGCTTCCGGATGATTCGAATTTGGGATTTGGGCAGGTATTCAGCGACCACATGTTCAATATGGACTACAACCCGGAGCAGGGCTGGCATAATGCCCGTATAGAACCTTATGCCTCGATCGTGATGGATCCGGCTACCATGGTTCTCCACTATGGCCAGGCCGTCTTTGAAGGGCTGAAGGTATACCGGGCCAGCAATGAAAAGATTCAGCTCTTCCGCCCGGATCGCAATATGGCCAGGTTGAATCGGTCCGCAAGGCTTGTGTGCATCCCGGAAATTGATGAAGCCTTTATCCTGCACGCCCTGAAAAAGCTCATCTCCATTGATAAAGAATGGGTCCCGAGGGCACCTGAAACCTCTTTGTATGTTCGCCCTACCATTGTGGGGATGGACTCTTTTCTGGGTGTGCGCCCTTCTTACACTTATCGCCTCTTCATTATTTTGTCGCCGGTCGGTGCCTATTATCCGGAGGGGTTCAATCCGGTGAAGATATGGGTTACGGACAAATACGTCCGGGCTGTGCGTGGCGGCCTGGGCGAAGCCAAGACGCCGGCCAACTACGCAGCCAGCCTGTATGCAGCCGAGGTGGCAACGAAGGCGGGCTACAGCCAGGTGCTCTGGCTAGATGCCGTTGAGCAACGCTACATAGAAGAAGTTGGCACCATGAATATCATGTTTGTTATCAACGCAGAGCTTATTACACCACCTCTGGGGGGGAGCATATTGCATGGTATTACGCGCGATTCGATCCTCACCCTTGCCAGACACTGGAACATCCCGGTATCTGAACGCCGTATCACCATTGACGAGGTGTTGGCATTCCATAAGGATGGCTCTCTTCAAGAGATTTTTGGGTCTGGTACGGCTGCGGTCATCTCCCCAGTGAGTCATCTGGCCTGGCAGGATCAAGTCTTGACCGTCGGAGACGGCAGGGTTGGTCCCGTGGCCCAAAGGTTCTATGAGGCTATAACAGGTATCCAATACGGCAGAGCCGAAGATCCCTTTGGCTGGATCGTGCCGGTTGATGAGGTATAACAAGATGATTATCAGGCAAATGAGGGTCGGCCCAATGGACGTGTTTTGCTATGTCCTGGGATGCGAAGATACGCACAAGGGGCTGGTGATCGATCCGGCAGGGGAGGAAGAACGCATCCTTGAAACTGCCCGGGCGTTAGGTCTTACCATCGAATCCGTGGTAAATACGCACGGCCATCCTGATCATACCTGCGGAAACCGCAAGATCGCGGAGGAGACCGGGGCAAAGATATATATGCACGCCCTGGACGATCGCTTCTTCAACACGCCCCAGGGGCAGTCCATGGCCATGCAGATGGGCTTTACACCATCTCCTTCAGCGGATGTCCTCTTGGAAGACGGGGATACCATCCCGTTCGGCAACAATGAACTGACTGTGCTCCACACCCCGGGCCATTCTCCCGGCGGCGTCTGCCTTTATGTGGAAAACAACCTTTTCACCGGAGATACGCTTTTTGTGGGTGCAGTCGGGAGAACCGATCTACCGGGGGGCTCTATGGAAACCTTGCTCAGATCTATTAAGGACAGAATACTTTGTCTTCCTGATGAGACGATTATCTGGCCCGGCCACGACTATGGAGGGAGCCCGACTTCCACCATTGCGCTTGAAAAAGGACACAACCCGTACATCACCGACTTTGAACTCGTATAATGAGGCAGGCCCATGATATCTCCGGAGCAGGACAGCCCAACTGACTTTGCACCCAACAATTTCCTGATCAGTTTTTTTCGCACGGCAAAGGCCGTTTTGTTTTCTCCCGGGCTTTTCTATGAGAGGATGAAAACCGACGGGGGGCTGCGAAATCCGTTCCTCTTCCTCATCTGCTGTGTCCTTATCCATACCCTGATTGTCAGCCTATTTGTTAGGAATCAAAACATCATCGCTTTCAATGTGATCAACGGGATCCTTATGCCCTTTGTCACAGCAGGCATCCTCTTTGTCATTATCACAAGGCTTTTCAAGGCATCGGGGACTTATGAGGCGGCCTTCAGGGTAAACGCCTATGCAGCCGCTACGGCCCTGGTTTCCTGGATTCCTTTTATAGGCCTTTTCCTTCAGTTCTATCGCTTTTATCTGATTGCCTTGGGTCTTAGTCGTGTATTTTCTATCAGAGTCTCCCGGGCTTTTTTAGCCATCGTCATAACCGTCATCATATACATAGTCGTCTTGGGACCTATCATGGCCCAGATCCTGGGCACTCAGTTGCCGACGACTGCTCCCTGAGACGCTCGATTTCGGATTTGGAAAAGCAATCCCGGTCGGGCATAAAGCCCGACCCTACAATGGATTTGTGTACCCTAACCGTCGTATTTTTCCCACTAATCGGGGTTGAGCCAAAAAGCTTGGACCTGTGCGGTTAGGTATCAGATTTCATGCGAAACACGCAAAAAAAGAATTAGTTAGTTTTGTATAGTTTCTTAACCGATACAAGCAAAAAAAAGCTTTGGTGAAAGGAACGTAATCCATTGGAAACAAAAATAGCCATACAATTTCAGCCCTTTGCTGAGAAGATGGAAAAAAATGGCCTGTCTCCCGTGGTTATTGATACCTTCAGGCATTATTATTCCCTGTTGGTGCGAGGTGAAACCGGCTTAATCACAAGGGCGGACATCGATCCGGTCCAGGAGGGTGAAGTCGCTGACGCAGAAAAGCTTTCCGGGCTCACGGAAGCAGGCCGATCAGCCCTGAGAAAACTGGTGGTCATTAAGCTAAACGGTGGGCTTGGGACCAGCATGGGCCTGTCCCGAACCAAGTCGCTCCTACAGGTCAAGGACGGCCTTACCTTTCTGGATATTATTGCCAGGCAGATTCTTACCCATAGGCGCAAGCGCGGGGTCAACCTCCCCATTGTGTTAATGAATAGCTTCAACACAGAGGACGATACGCAGGAGGCCCTTTCTTCCTATAGAGATCTTGCCACAGAGATCCCATTGACTTTCCTGCAGCACAAGTTCCCGAAGGTGTTTCAGGATGGGTTCGCCTCTGCCATCTGGCCTTCCGACCCCGAGATGGAATGGAATCCGCCCGGTCATGGTGACATTTACACGGCCTTGGTGACCTCGGGCATGCTTCAAAAGCTTCTGGATGCGGGCATTATTTATGCATTTATCTCAAACTCGGATAACCTGGGTGCAGTCGTGGACGAGACCATCCTGGGATATTTTGCCCAGAACAATTTTCCATTCATGATGGAGGTGGCGGATCGAACCGAGGCAGACAGCAAAGGAGGACATCTGGCACGCCTCAAAAACGGTCGATTAACACTGCGGGAAATAGCTCAGTGCCCCGAAAATGAGACGGAAGAATTCCAGGACATCAATGTCTACGGATATTTTAATACCAACACGATCTGGGTAAACCTCCTGGCATTGAAATCGTTGCTTGAGGCCCGTCACAATGTGATCCGCCTGCCCATGATCAGAAACCCCAAGACGGTTGACCCCAAAGATGACTCAACGCCTCGTGTCTATCAGTTAGAGACCGCAATGGGATCGGCGATTTCCATTTTTGACGGGGCCACGGCTATTCGCGTGCCAAGAGCGCGGTTCACCCCTGTGAAAAAATGCCAGGACCTTCTTGCCCTCTGGTCCGACTGCTATGTGCTCACAGATGACTACTATGTAATCCAAAACCCCGGGAGAAGGCTGGACACACTGGTAATAAGACTTGACAGCAGGTACTACAAGAAAATCGACCAGCTTAAGATGCGCTTCCCACACGGGGCTCCGTCTTTGCTTGACTGTATGTCCCTTGAAATCTACGGAGATGTGGTGTTTGGAAAAGGGGTTGTGGTCAGGGGCAAGGTGGTAATTGCCAGTCGCTCTGACAGTCAGGTCAGCATTTCTGACGGAAGGGTTATCGAAAAGGATCTGGTCATCAGTTCTTTTTCAGGTCTTCCTCGAAGGATTAAGCCTATTGCCCGTTGTTCATGATTCCAATAACCCCATAATATCCGTTGACATTATCCCAACAATCTTTTATGCAGCTATTTTAAACGTCTCGGAATTTCTACAAACTATTGACATCATAAGTTTTTGAGTGGCGATCTATTCATACCATTCACAGGGAGTTATGGAGTGTTGGAGTAATGGAGTAATGGGTACTAAAAGCGGAAATTATTTTTTATTTCCATAAAACCATCACTCCAGTACTCCATTGCTCCAATACTCCAATTGTGGTTCGACAAGCTCACCACCCTGAGCAAAGTCGAAGGGGGGCGAAGCCCCTAAGTTCATTTCCGTTCTAGAAGAACCCCTATAACAAAGTGGATCTGATAAAAAAACTACCCTTCTTCAAATGCGGTAAGGAGCTGAAGGAGAGGGTCGATTATAAATAAGCCAAAAACCAAACGCGGAGGGAAGCGGTTATGAAAAAGTTGAAGAAGGATCTGCAGGCAGTATCGAAATCTCTGAAGTCACTCTCAAAGAAGACAGAAGGACTGACGAAGGCGGTGGCCAAGCTTGAAAAGGCTCAAACTGCTGCGAAACGGAAACCGAAAACCAGGGCCAAAGCCACAAGGCAAGCAGTCGCGAAGAAGAAAACCGCAACACTGACAGCCACCGACCAGGTACTCAAGATTATCAAGAGGTCTAGAAAAGGTGTTGATGCTCCCACGCTGATAAAAAAGACCGGCTTTGAGGACAAGAAAATCAGGAATATCCTTTTCAGGGCGTCCAAACAGGGTAAAATCAAGAAGGAAGGTAGGGGGATTTATGTAGGTGAGTGATCCTGTGGGGCGGTTGATTTTTTGAATCCGTGAAAATGGGCCACAAAAAGGTCGATCGAGTACAGTATATTGTGCCTGCCGGCGTTTTTCTCCCTATATATTGCGTTTTTCTCTTGACTTTTGAGAAAGTTCTGATCTATTTAGCCGCAGGACTCGATGTAGACCCTCATTAACCCGAAGCAAA
>JAQYWL010000464.1 GCA_030145035.1 Desulfobacteria bacterium
CTCCACTTCTTCCCCTTCTTCCATCCCCCTGGGTATGACACATACGGCGCTGATCTGGTCTGGCTCTTCTTTTGTCGTATCGGTTGCTACAACCCTTACATAATAGGAGCGAGGACTTCCACCCACGATGCGGACTCCGCGCCCCCTGCGCACCATACCATAGTATGCGGCACCCCGTGCCACCGCCAGGGCGAGCAGATCGTTTTCAAGCACCACAGCACGCCACCGATCTCCTCCTGCCTCTGAAAACCATCCCGATACGATCTCTAAGATACGTTGTCTTAAAATATTGGGGGTGAATACGCCGCCGTTGAAAAGAATGGCATCCGGTCGCAATGACAGCATGGCGTCAGGTTGAGAAACACCCGTGTTCCTTGTCTGGTGTTTCTTCAAAAACGCCGCCAGATGACGTGGAATAATGGGATCTGCGGCAAAAGGGAGCCCCCACTCCTGAATACCGATTCCAGTTCCTCCAATTGGCATTTCATCGGGTTGTGCATATGGAAAAAAACCGTTGATGATCGTATTTTGCACATCCTCCAGATTGAGTGAGTCAGACAGGGCTCCCCCAATGATTCCTCTGCCACGTCCGGGAAGGCTAATCGGAACGTTCTGAGGCTGCCCGCCTCCCAAAATCTTTTCCTTTGCGCTTCTGCAAAGGGATGTCAGCATATGCCAGCGAAGAGAATCGAGTCTCTTTTCACTATTTCCTAACATGCGGGATTCGACCAAGCGGGCCAGCGCCAGATCCATATTGTCGCCTCCTAACAGGAGGTGTTCTCCCACGGCCACGCGTTCAGGGACCGGCCCGGTCTCCCATTCCTTTACACAAATCAGGCTAAAATCGGTCGTCCCCCCTCCAATGTCACAAACAAGGATGACCGTTCCCGGACCAACTATCTTGTCCCAATCCGCTTCGTGGCGGGCAATCCAGGAATATAAAGCGGCCTGAGGTTCTTCAACTAGCGTGATATGCACAAGCCCCGCTTTTTTCGCCGCCTCTAAGGTGAGCTCGCGAGCAACTTCATCAAAAGAGGCAGGCACCGTAAGGATCAACTCCTGTTCCTCGAACCTCCTGGTGGAATCGCCCCCGGCTATTACATGATTCCATGTGTCACGCATATGTCTTAGACAAAGTGCAGAGGCTTCTACAGGAGACTGTTTTGAAACCTCTCCGACGTCTCCCCATGGAAGAATGGGGGCCTTGCGATCCACGCCTGAGTGGCAGAGCCACGATTTTGCAGAAGAAATGAGTCGGCCAGGAACCTTTGCACCCTGTATGCGGGCGAACTCTCCCACAGCAAAATCTCGGTCCTCTGCCCAGGGGAGATCAAGGCTTCCTGCGGGAAGATCGTGACCTGGTGAAAGGTACAGGAAAGAGGGAAGTCCTTCACGCTCGGCGATTTCGCCCTCGGCAATCAACTGGGAGATAGCAAAGGTTTGAATGGCACCAACGCCACCGGTGGGGTACTTGCGGGTATCAATGTATGTAATTGCAGAATTCGTTGTGCCAAGGTCAATACCTATGACGTACCGTGATCTTTTTCGAGTCATTTGTTTCATCTATTGTAACCGTTCACGGGTTCAGGGTTCACCGTTCAGGGTTACCTTTCTTTCGTTAACTTTGCTCGTAGGACGGTTCAGACCTGCCCGCCATTGCCGTGTGTGTGAGCATTCCAGTTCGCTTGCAAGCCAGGCGTTGGCAGGCGGGTTTTCGTTGAGCCCTGAACCTCTGAAGCAATAAACGGTCACCATATTCACGGTTGCCGAACATTGAATTCAAGCTTCCAACGCCTGGCCTCCGAAACAAACCAGAGTTCCAGTGTCCCTATCTCGGTCACCTTGATGCGCAACCGCACCCGTACCGGAGCCCCATCCTGACCTTCTTCAGCAGGCAGCTCGGTTTCCAGGGGGACAAGTTCTTCAATGCCTTCCTCTTCCCAGTCCTCTATTATGTCTCCGACTCCGTCGTCATGTCGGCTCGTTGAGCCAAAAAAACGAAAAGATACCGGTACTCCCACCACCAAGCCGAACTCCCGATCCGGCAAATCCGCCTCGGTTCCCTCCTCCATACCAAAAGGTATCACACACAGGGCCTTAATCGGGGCAGGCATTCCGGGGACTGCCGGCATTGCAGTCTCGATTCCAATGTAGTAGGACCTTTCAGTACCGCTGCGGATTCGTATCCCGCGGCCGTGTCGGGCCAGCCCGTAATATACGCCCCCGTATGCAACCGCCAAATCAAGCGATCCGGAGGCAAGGACCTTTAACTCTTTTCCACCCTCATTCCAACTTTCGAGGACTTCTATTATCCTGCGCTTCAAGGGCTCGGCCTTCATAACCCCGCCGTTGAACAGGACCGCCGTGGGTCTTAATGCTTCCCCGGGGAGATCGCTGTCATTTCTGTGCCTTTGAAGGAACCATGCCAGATGCCTTATTACAGCAGGATCCGAGGCATACGGAAGCCCAAGTTCCTTGAGCCCGGCCTGATACCTTTCTCTTGGCCGATCGGTATCCCCGCACTTCGGGAAAAACCCGTTCAAAATGACCTCTTCTGTTTCCTGGCGGGTCAACTCAGTGCTGATGGTACCCCCAATGACCCGCCGTCCCTTCCCCAGGATGGTGACCGGATGTGAGTCGCAATCAGGATTTTCAAAGATCTCTTCTTTGGCCCGGCGGGCCGAGTGCAAGAGTCCTCGCATCTGCCAGTTGTCCAATTTGATTCCTTCACCAGCCAAACGATTTCGAATCGCATAGGCCAGGGTGAGATCGATGTTGTCTCCGCCCAGAAGGATATGGTCGCCCACAGCGATCCGTTCAAGAACAAGTTCCCCCTGGCTTTCCGATACCAGGATCAGGCTGAAGTCTGTTGTCCCGCCGCCAATATCGCACACAAGGATCACATCCCCCACGCTAACTTCCTTGCGCCATCCTTCCCGGGTGCTCTCGATCCAGGCGTAAAAGGCCGCCTGTGGCTCTTCCAGGAGTGTAACCCGCGATATGCCTGCCATGTCCGCGGCTCGTACTGTTAACTCCCGCGCGGTCGCATCAAAGGAAGCAGGTACGGTCAAAAATATCTCCTGCGATTCCAGAAGGAAATCCGGGGCTCCCGCGGCAATCACGTGGTTCCATGCATTGCGAATATGTTTTAGTAATCTGGATGAGGCTTCAATCGGAGAGATATGTGGAACTTCTTCACGCGCACCCCATGGCAGTAGCGGGGCCGTCCGATCCGCGCCGGAATGGCTTAGCCAAGATTTGGATGACGAGATCACCCGATCTGGGACTTCAGCTCCTCGTTCTCCGGCAAAGGTTCCTACCACAAATCCTGTCTCCTCTTGCCACGGGAGATCCAGGCTTTCTTGAGGGACCTCTCCTGTACCCAACTGGTAAGAAAACGAAGGTAACAGTTGTCGTTCTTCCACTGTGCCAGAGGCTACGACCTGTGGAATGCGAAAAAGACGGATCTCAGGGCTCTCGTCTTCCTGTTCGAATGTATCTACATAAGCGACTGCGCAGTTGGTCGTTCCCAGATCGATCCCAACTATATATCTTGATTGCATAGGAATTTCCTTTTTCACTCTGTTTGCTCCATTTCCACCTCAGCAGGGGCTATGACTGTATGCTTTTGGCCTTTGGGCTGGTCAGGGAGGTTTATTTGTGTGACCTTCCAGCCGGAGTGCTGGAGAACCCCCTCAAAGGGTGGTCGGCCTGTTATATGCCCCGTGAGTCGAATTTCAGAAGGATCAAACCCTTCGGAGACCATGACGGGCTCCCCCTCTTTTTCTGACATGACCGGAGCAAAGGTGACATATTCATGCAGGGCATTTCTGCAGTCCTGGTGAATGTGGCGGACGGCCGCACCAATTTGAGCATCCGGGTATCCAGTGATCTCTTCCTGGAAAAAATCAATCAATCTTCCCTTGTTTTGAAGTATAGACAGTATCCGACACGCCCCGATATCTATTAGATCCCCACCGACAGTTTCTGTCGGCCTTTCTTGTTCTGCCGAAATCTCTGCCTCCATCCTCTTAGGCCTTTCCTCGGGGATGACCGCACCGTCCTTGACGAACCTCCGGAGTAACAAAGACATGATCAGGATCGCAACTAAACCGGATAGAAACAATACAGATGGAATATAAAGGCTTCCCATCTCGCGAAGTCTTTGCAACTCCGTCAAATAAGGCATTAGCTCTTTTTGAGCTTCAGGCTGGATCGCAACTACAGCCCTGTTGAGATCCTTCAGGGTCGGATCGACATAAGATTTTGCGGCAAGATAGGCCCCTCCTGCCAGAGCCGACATGGTCAGGATGACAATCAAAAACGTGGTTCCAACGATTTTTTGCATTGTAGAACTCCTCTCTTCGTCATTTTCGTATACGGGCCTGCGCTGTGATTTTTCTTGATTTTATTGCTTTCATCTACTATAGAAACGATGACACTTTCAGAATTTAGCTCCGGTTCGCTCCCTACGGGCCGGAGGCCGCAATTGGAATAAACAACAACGGACTACTAACGACGATCCACTGACATCACAGCGTCTTGTGAGGGGGGAGACCAATGGCCAGCATTAATAAAGTAATCCTCATCGGCAACCTCGGAAGAGACCCGGAAGTTCGCTACACGCCCAGCGGAACGGCAGTAGCAAATTTCAGCCTTGCGACCACGGAGAACTGGACCAATAAGGACGGTGAGAAGCAGTCTCGCACGGAGTGGCACCGTATCGTAGCATGGGGCCGATTGGGAGAGACCTGCGGAGAATATCTTTCAAAGGGTAGCCAGGTCTATATTGAGGGAAGCATCCAGACAAACGAGTGGGAAGACCAGGAAGGGAACAAGCGAAAAACCACAGAGATTAGGGCCTGGCGCATGCAAATGCTTGGTGCCCGGGCTCAAGCGGAACCGCTCTCGAACGAAAGCTTTGGCCCCGAGCCACAAACAGCATCTAGCGCACCAGAAACACCATCTAGCAACCCAACTGAGGACGACATCCCGTTTTAGCTCTCCGAGCCGTAGGCCGTAAACAGACTTCCAGCGACGAGCGTCGGGCTCAAAAAAACAACCCATGCCCTATGCCTTGTTTTCCTCTTCCAGTTTTTCTGGCTCTTGGGGCGCAGGCTTTTCTTCCAACCCTCCAGAAGTGGCTTTCTTGAAGTTCTTGATCCCCTTTCCAATACCGCTTCCGATCTCGGGCAATTTTCCGGCCCCGAAAATGATCAAAATAATAACCAGAATTATGATCAACTCTGGCATGCCGATTCCGAACATTTAATCTCCCCCTTATATACAGCCTTTTAGAAAGTATTTTTCGCCATTTTAGTTTTGAGAGCTTGACAGAATTAGGGTCAGTCCTTTTCTCCAGGTTGTTCGAATTCCTTCATGAGGTCCGTGAATTCCTTTGACTGTTGGTAACCCCTCACAGATTCCTGGTAGGCAATCCACCTGGTCCAAACCTCCATCCAGGCGTCATTGTACCAATAGAAGGCTGGATCTTTCTTTTTCTGAAGGCGCTGAACATATTCGAGGTGTTCTTCAGCACAACTCTCGCACAGCCGATAAGGAAGTCTGTTACGCTGATCTTCATCCGAAACTCCGATCTGTGTACCGCATTTGGCACACTTGTGCGCACAATGTGTACACTGAAGGATCTTTCGGAGCGATTGAATCTTTTGGGCCCTAATAATGGCCGCTTTCTTCTCCTTACCTAACTTTAATCGCTCATCTATGGAGATAATGTCCGCCAACTTTGTGCCATCCTATGTGGTGCACACAAGAGAACGCGGCCTGTTCTGCCCTTTTGTTAACACCAAAATCGGGCGGTGTCAATCATCGCCCTGTTAGATCGCTTTCCATAACCTTTGCATAGGCCTCGTTAATCTCTGTCATCTTCCCTTTGGCCAGTTCCTGAATCACGGAGTCTGTATCTGCAAATTTATCAGGATGATACTTTTGGGCAAGCCTCTTGTACGCGGTCTTGATATCCTGTGGTCCCGCATCGTAAGGGACTTGAAGCACGTCATAGTACGGCTTGAGATTCGTGCCCAACAGCCCGTTTTCCAGGAGTTCCGGATTTTTTTGCAAGGTGTGCCCCACCAGAAGACCAAGGGCAGCCCCAACCGGTCCCCCCATAATCCAGCCTATGCCTGCCCCGAGTACCTTATGAAGCTTTGCCTTATCTTGCTCACCCATTTTGGAAGGAATTATCCAACATTTGACGGGTCGAGTCAAGCAGAATAACCTCCTTGCCTGAAAGGGAGGGTTATGTTAAG
>JAQYWL010000213.1 GCA_030145035.1 Desulfobacteria bacterium
CAATGATCCCGGTGATGTGTATTCTTCAGATTTCCCGTTGCCATCAGTTCCAGTCATTGAACGGAAAAAGGGCACGGACAAACAAGTTTGTCCATGGCACCCGTCCTGAGTCATAACAAAATCGATTTAGGCTCGGAGCAATGAGAGTGGGGTATGTTTTAGTACCAATAAGACAAGCCACTTTCCCTGCTTTCGTGCTTTTGCGATTGATTTGAACAGTTCTAACCGCACAGGTGGAAAATTTTTTGGTGGGAAATTGGAGGACGTTCTAATGGCCAGGAAACCGACCTATGAAGAATTGGAACAAACAAAGGGTCAAGGAGAAAGGTTAGACCCCTGGTTTGTGGAGGCAGTCATGTCTTATGTGCCCAAAATCCTAATAGTTGATGACGACCCTCGCATGTGCGACAGCTTGAAGGTTTTATTAGGCAACGAGGGGTATGAGATCCAAACAAGGCGTAATGGTCAGGAAGCTTTGGAAGCTCTCGTTAAAAACGACTTTGACCTTGTGCTGCTGGACTTGGTCTTGCCTGACATTAACGGTACCGAAATTATGGATCATATCAATAGCCAGACCGCAGAGACCCTCGTCATCGTCATTACCGGGCATGCTTCTTCGGACTCTGCTGTACATTTTTTGAAGAAAGGGGCATTTGATTACCTTAGAAAGCCCTTTGAGTATGAAGAATTGTCAAAAACAGTCAGAAATGCTCTTGATCAAAAAGCTTTGAAAAGCGAGCGCAAGCGGGCAGAGGAAGAGTTGCGGAAAGCTCATGATGAACTGGAACTTCGGGTAAAGAGGCGCACTGCCGAACTGGCCAAGACAACCGAGCAATTGAAACTGCAACTTATCGGGCGCAAGCAGATGAAAAAAGACTTGATTAAAGCCAAAGAAGCCGCTGAAGCCGGCAATAGAGCCAAAAGCGAATTCTTGGCCAGCATGAGTCACGAATTAAGAACTCCGATGAACCCAATTATCGGAATGACCAAACTTGTGCTTCGAACGGACCTTACGCCCAAACAGCGAGATTGTTTGAGCGTGGTCGAGTCTTCGGCAGACCAACTACTGGCCTTGATCAACGATATACTCGATTTTTCCAGGATCGAAGCACGAAGGTTGGACATTGAATCTTACGACTTCAATATTGGAACAATGATAAACGATGTTGAAAAGATTATGAAACTTGAGGCCCATGAAAAAGGGATTGAACTTTCCTGTTTGATCGATAAGAATGTTCCCTCTCTGGTGCGAGGTGATCCTGTTAGGGTGAAGGAAATTTTAACAAACCTTGTGGAGAACGCTGTCAAGTTCACAGAGAAAGGTATTGTCATCGTTCGTTTATCGCTGGACGGTGAAACAAATACCCATGCGACTGTCAGGTTCGCTGTCACAGACACCGGCATTGGCATTCCCAATGATCGTCTTGACAGCGTATTCGAGTCTTTCACCCAGCTAGATTCCGGTACGGCGCGCAAGTATGGCGGAACGGGCCTTGGTCTTGCCATCTCGAAAAAATTGACCGAAATGATGGGAGGCAGAATAGGTGTGGAAAGCAAAGAGGGGAAAGGTTCGACATTCTGGTTCACATTGGTGTTGGAAAAACGAACCGAACGCAAAGCTTTCCACTATTCCACTATTTCTGACCTAAATCCGGGGGTTCGAGTTCTATGACGGAAATCCATGTTGTTTCACCCGGAGAATTCAAGGTGACCACACATCCTTCGGCTGTCCTTGAGACATGTTTGGGTTCATGTATCGGGGTTGGCTTGTATGATCGCGAGGCAGCGATCGGGGGCCTGGGTCACATCCTTTTGCCAACGGGGAGCGAGGAGAAGGAGAGAATCGCCCCGGCCCGTTATGCCAGATCCTGCATTCCGTTGTTGTTGTCTGAGATGATAAGGCTTGGGGGCTCAAAAGAGAGGATCGTTGCGGCCATTGCCGGCGGGGCATTGATACTGGCCCAGAGAAAATTGAGTGTGGACATGAACATAGGAAGAAAAAATTCTGATATGGTCCGGCAGATCCTGGACATGGAGGGAATACCGATAGTAAGGCACAATGTCGGAGGGCATTTCGGCCGAGTATTCAGACTCAAACCGGCAACCGGTGAGACCGATATTAGAACTTTTGGGGAAAAGAAACACAAGGCCCTGAAGCGTGCAGCAACAGGAGAAATCAACTTGAGTGACCTCAAGGCAAGAATAGATAGACTGAAACCGCTGCCCGAAATAGCCCGCAGAATAATTTCCAGGATAGAGTATTCCGAATCGAGCCTTGCCGACTTAGAGGAATATATCCTGAAAGACCAGGCGATTACTGCAAATATATTGAAGGTGTGCAATTCAGCCTACTATGGTTTTCAGCATCAGATTTCGAGCATCAACAGGGCTGTTGTACTAATCGGGGCAGAGACTCTGAAAAATATAGTCCTTTCTGCATCCTTATACAACCTTTACAAGGAGAGGATCGACGGGTATTCCCTGGAAAAAGGGGAGATGTTGAAGCATTCTGTGTGCTGTGGTATGGTTGCTGAACTGATTGCGACGGAGAAAAAGCTCAAGGACCCTGATGTCGTTTTCACGGCCGGGCTGCTCCACGACATAGGTAAAGTGATTTTGGACCAGGATGCCTTTGAGAGATTTAACCTGATCATGGACTCTGTTCTTAACGAAAATATGCCGTTTCTTGATGCCGAGAATAAGATTTTGGGGTGCGACCATGCGCAGACAGGTGGACTTGTGGCCAGAGAGTGGAACCTGCCGGAAGTCCTCGTTGAGGCAATTTCATTCCACCATCAGCCCGAAAAAGCTATACAAAATCCGGAAGTTGTTTCTATAGTCCACATTGCTGATGTCATATGCTCTATGTCCGGTGTTGGTGGCGGCGCCGATGCTCTGGCCAACCCGATTCGCCAGTTTGCGATTTCAGCCATCAACCTGCAAAAAGATGATGTAAACCG
>JAQYWL010000158.1 GCA_030145035.1 Desulfobacteria bacterium
AGGTTACGGGCCTGCTCTTGATGGAAAAATAGATAATCCATAGGTTTCCCAAGATAAACAGCAATGGCGTTACAGGATATCCGAATGTCTTGTAATTTTTTGCCAAAGCAGGCTGTTTTATCCTGAGTAATATCATGCCTACCACAGAGAGCATGGCACACAATGAGAGCGTAAAGCCAATATATATAAGAAGCTTATCAAAGGATGCGGTGATAACCATGATAATGGCAATAGCTGCTTGCAAGAAGATGGCATATACGGGCGTCCTGTGAAGGGTATTCACCTTACCAAAAAGCTCAAAAAAGACGCCATCTTTTGCCATGGCATAGTAGACCCTTGGCCCGGTCATGATCATAGCGCTTAAAACGGACAGTAAGCCTATAGCAATAGCCCCACTAAAATATTTACTGATATCGCCACCGAACAAAGAGGCAGCAGATTTTGCCCCGACTTCAAGAACCCCGCTCATCTCCTTTGCGGGAAGTGCGTAGATATACACGATGTTCAAAAGGAGATAAAGGCATATGACCAGAAATGTGCCGGTAAAAAGAGCGAGTGGGATATTTCTGCCTGGCTTTTTGATCTCACCCCCTAAATAAGCAGCAGCATTCCATCCACTATAAGCAAATGAGACAAATATCAGAGAGATAGCAAACTTGTCTTGAAAGACTGAGCTTATGTCCAAACCTTCAGAGAAATTGCCTGTTGAGCCATCACCGAGAAGCAGTCCGCCTATGACAAAGACAACGATGAGGCCTATTTTAAAAAAGGTCAATCCATTTTGGACCCTGGTACCGAGGAAAAGACTGTGATAATGAATCAGCGAAAAGATTATGATAATTGCCGTTGCCAGTATGGTAATCGGTGATATGGTAAAAATATTACCCCCTAAAAAGGGAACCGTAAATTCCGGGCTAAGAGAGGCTGACAGCGCGCCAAAAAAATAGGTGGCAAAGGCAATGGAAGCCGCTGCAATAGGCGCTGAAAATCCCACGATCAAAGAGATCCAACCGGAAAGGAAACCCATCCATTTGCCAAAGCTTTCCCTCAAAAAAACATATTCCCCGCCTGCCCTGGGGAACATGGCACCCAGCTCCCCATAACAAAGGGCTCCGCAAAGAGCGAATATGCCTCCGACAAACCAGCAAAGAAGCATGGTTTGAGGGTTGCCAAGCTCTGCTATGATGAAACCGGAAGTGGTAAATATCCCGGTTCCCACCATGTTGGCAATCACCAAGATCATTGCCGAAAAGAAACCGATTTCTCTCTTAAGCTCACTGTTACTCAAATTATTTTTCAATGGTTTTCCCTATCCGACGTTACATCCCCAAATCATGCCAGTGCCTTTCTCCGTTAAGAAAAATACATCCCCAAGAAGTATAGCAGAAACAATTCAGATTACTTGGAATGTTGACGGGCTTGGTGATGTTGGGCTCAATACTTGAGAGCCCGCTGGGAACTCTCAGATTATTCTATCACCTCATCAAAAATATCTTGACGATCTAGGCCCAGCCAATAATGGATGGATAGCTTCCGGATACGGGAAAAATATTCCGGATTCAAGCCCCCAAATTCCTTCAGGGTCTTCTTGATATCCCCTCTGACCTTATCCACCCACGCCCGTTTAAGTCTCAGGGTTAGCTTCTTGTTCCTATACAGGAAAGTGGCTGCTGGCTGCGGTTCTTGATCCGATATTTGAATTGACCCACGACCCAAGCTCGCTCCCGTGGACACCTGTAATCCGTCGTTCATGCAGCTCAGCGGCGGACCGTTTCCGGCTAATGAAGTGACCTTCAAAGTATCAAAGGGTGCCTCCAGGATCTCTCTGGCCCTAATCCCCATCTTTGCTCCGATGAGTGAATATATGCCTAAGTGCCGATGAAACTCATTGGTCAAAAGACAGGCCTTCCATTCTTCAAGACCATATTTCTCAATGATTTTTTTCACATATGGGCTGACATCTTCCCTGAAGTGCGAGGGATCACTTGGAAAGACTTTCAACACGACTGAATGGCGGGGACTCAGATGGAAATCAGCAGCATGGCCCAGGAGTTTCAAATACGTGTCACAAACCCCTTCATTCTTAAATGCTGCAAGGCCCATCACATTGGAACCATGGGCTGCGGGCACGAACTTGAACAGTGATGGCCGATTCAGATAGATCACCGTCAGTTCATCCCACACGAAAAAGTGCCCTTCAGACAGAAGCTTTCTAACGCTAGAAGTCGCGTGAATACTTGCCACCAGGCGAGCTGCCGCCGTATCCATACCTTCTATTTCTTTGTAAAGGCTCTGGTCAAAGTGAAGTAATTTTTCTTTGGGAAGACTCATGGAATAGATCTTCAAGCCAGAATCAAAAACAAGACGGGCAGAATCCGGATCTCGATTGGTGTTCCAACCTGGAAGCGGATCATCTGGATGTGCTCCGTAGTAGATGAGACGAGAAATCTTGTTCTTGATCTCCGGTCTTAGCCTCAGGGCTTCCGACAGGTTTGTTAAAGGCCCAAGGCAGAGATAAAGGACATCCTCGTCCAACGATTCTATGGTGTTTACGATCTCCGCCGGAGCTGAACGGCCCGCAGATACCTTGCTGGGCACTCCAAGCGGTTCAGGCCATTTCACATTCTCGGACAATGACCGCCAACGAGGCCCAGGTTTTCCCAAATCCTTTCCTTCGGCAATACAGGTGTCTTCTCTTCTGAAATACCTCAAAAGCATTCTCAAATTCAGGCAACCGGTCTGAGGGGCCGCCACTCCGTCCGAAGTGACGATCAACGGGATATCCACCATGTCTGAGTTGAGAAGCATGGCCAATGCCCGTGTGTCATCCAACGCCATATCTGTATCAACAAGGACCGAGATCTTGTATGTATGAGCTTGAGCAAAATGTGAAAAAAAGCAGAACAATAACAAGACACACACGGCTACATATCTTTTTCGGATCATCGTAGGCCCCTCAAATTCTTGCTATGTTAGGTAGTTGGCAATGAATATTATACCCAAAGCGGAGTTGTTAATATTCACCGCAGAGCACACGGAGACCGCAGGCTAATGAGTTTATTATATTTTTTCTCTGCGCTCTCTGCGTCCTCTGTGGTAGATTATATTTTTTCCTTATCTGCTGCACCTTGCAGCCGCTTGTTGGACAGTCTTCTCATGTCCGCTCATTGAAGCCAGAAGCCGGCAATCTTGCCGTCTTTAAGGACAAGCTTCGCCAAGGTATCATCCCCACCGTCTTTGAAAACCAACTTCCACAAGTGCACGTGACACCCCTGTTGTGTGAGGTGGCCCAAGTAAACGGTCTGATAGCCTGTTTTCATGCGGGAAGAAAGCAGCCCACTGACACCTTCAAGCATTTGCTTGGTGAGACCAGCCTTGAACGCCGCGTTTCCATCTGCCACAAAACTATCGTAATTAGCTTCCTCAACAGCGGTGAGAAGTTTTCTCAAGACCTCATTGGTCGCTGGATCAGCTTCACCTGCGTTGATGGAAGCCGCACTGGCAACCAAAACAAGAGTAGAAACAATTCCTGCCAGCATCATCTGAATAACACGTCTTTTCATCTCCTTTCCCTCCTTTGGTGGTTTGATGTGTACCCGGACGTCAGGTGCAACTGCAGTGTCGCGCTCAATCAACTACCCTGCAGCAGCCCCTCTCCTGCGGTCCAGAAAATCAGAGCAGGGCTTAAAAACCAATAATCACTCTACTGCGAAAGTGAAAGAGTAGTTATAGCGATATTTGTCACATTCGTCTTTATCCGGATACGGGACCTCGTGCATCACATTAACCAACCATTTTCCTTTTTTTGAGATCTTGATTCGGGCCAGCCCCTCGTTATCCGTCATCGTGCTAAGAGCGAAAGTATTTGGCTGGTCTGAAAAGCCTGCATAAGTGGCACGGACATCAACGGAAGGAAGGGCTTTTCCATCATAGATCACCTTTACCGGAAAAATCTCACCCTTCTTTAAATGTTTTGGATTCCTAACCGGAATGATCTCCAAAAGATCACCAACACGCTGGTCCGCCATCTTTTCCCTGTTCCCCACATTCACAATGGCCTTGGCCCGTATGTCAAAACGAAAGCAGGAAACTGCATTCTCTAATCCCATTTTGGACTTTAGTTTATACCCATCAGTCGTCTTGCTGAGAAATCCGGGGTGGATATTCGCTAATATCGTGTAAGCGCCTTGTGTTGTAGGGACAAATTCGAATTCAGTTTGGGAGATCTGCTTAAGGGAGAACCTCTCGCCCATTGAGTCCAGGCCATAAACCTCGTTCAGAAACCCCTCCTTCATTACCTCGTTTTCCGGGAACTTGTGTCCCCAGCCGATCCCAACCCTGACCGTTTGCCCAACCTTTGTTCCATCGTTGTCGACATTGAGCCACAAGAGATGTGCGTGAGCAAACGGCACTGCAAACAAAAACAGTAAAAGCAATAAAAACGACAATGTCTTCTTCATCATAATAGTACCTCCTTAACTATACTGAATTTGGGGGCTTCGCCCCCCTTCGACTTTGCTCAGGGTGGTGAGCTTGTCGAACCACAATTGGAGTATTGGAGTGATGGAGTACTGGAGTACTTCGGGGCATCTCCTTCAAGAATCTCTCACACCGCTATTTTGGCTTTTCCTGCATCCGTTTCATGGCCGATTCATAGGGCTTGCCCTCTAAAAAGCGCCCGATGAGTAACAAGCCCATGAACTTTTCTTTTTCTTTTGAAAGCTTCTCTCCCATGTCGGCCACTGTGCCGCGCAGGATTCGCTGTCGGTCCGGGTGCCCGGCCCAGTAGACCACGGCACATGGCGTGTCCGATTGAAGCACTTCACCAAGGGCTGCAAACAACTTCTTTGGATCACCCAGGGCCATGTACAGGACCATGGTGGTGGCGTATTTTCCCAGATCCTTCAGAATCTGGCGGTCTTCCATGACCCGATCTGTCAAGAAGAAGGGCGCCGTCTGCATGACAAAGCGGGTATCATGGGAGGGAATAGTGCTTTTTCCCAAGGCGGCCATGGCTGCTGCATCGCAACCCATGCCTGGGATAATGACTACGTCTCCTGGATCGAAGTGCTCCACATACCAATGGCTGGGACTAAAGAGGCAGGGATTGCCGGAATCAAGCAATCCTACGTCTTTTCCCTGGGCCAAAAGGCCCTTGATCTTTTCTACTCGCTCATCCCTTATCCTGAAGCGTTCCACCTTAAACTTGTCCGTTTCCTCTTTACTTAGTTTTCGATAGCTCTTGCCTTTGTAGTCCCAAAACCCCTTCCATGGATCAAACAGGACGGACTTGTTGCCGATGTACTCCTGAAAGAGCTTCACATGCTTGTCAGAGGCTAGAATAACGTCCATCCGTTTGATCGTATCCAAAGCCTGCAACGTCGCAGTCTGGGGCCCCGCAGGACCGGTCCCAATAACGCAGAAGTGGCCGCGGCCCCATGCTGCGGCTTGAGATGGCAAGACCCCCAGGGCCAAAGCGACTACGACCGCCATAGCAAGAAAAAACTGTATCTTTTGTTTCATTCCATACCCTCCTAAACGTAGCTGACTCATATTTCTCTCCTTCTTAGTGCTCAACCGTGACAGACATGCTGTGGGGGACCCACGTCTCATTTCACCTGAAAGGTAAGCGTCGTACAGTAAAAGTACTCGTCACATTCCTCCAGGTCGGGATAAGGGAGTTTGTGGGGGACTTTCACCAACCAGGTACCTTTTTTGAGAACTTTAATATTCGCCCTGCCTTCCTTATTCATCATGGTTGAAAAGGCATAGGTTTCACTTGCGTCTGAAAAACCTGAGTAGGTGGCGTAAAGGTAATCGTGAGAAAGTGGTTTTCCTTGGAAAAGAACCTTCACCGGCAGAAGGTCCCCCTCTTTCAGCCTATCAGGACTCTCCAGAGGAACAATCTCCAGAAGATCGTCCACCTCCCGGCTAAGGCCCTGCCCTTGTCCACCAACATTTATGACCGCCTTTGCCCTCATATCATAACTGACGCACTTGATAGCATTTTTTAAACCCTTTTTCGTCTGCTTTTTGTGTCCATCGGTGGTCTTTGTATAAACGCCCGGATAGATCTCGGCAAATACGAGGTAGATGCCATTTTGCTTGACAGTGAGTTCGTATTGGCCCACGGAGGTCTGCTTGAGCGGTACCGCATGTCCCTGAGGGTCCAATGCATATATGCGCTTCAGGCGTCCCTCTTTTATGACCCCGTCTTTCGGAAACTTATGGCCCCATCCGATTTCAACTTGTACGGATTCATCTACATCAGGTTGATAGTTATCCACATTAAGCCAGAGCATATGGCCCCACACACTGGAGGCAGCTAAGACCATCATCAAGCAGCATAGAATGGCAAAACTCTTTTTCATATCTGTTTTCTCCTTTCTGATGTCGTTTGGTGCTTCAGTGGTTTACTTCACGTGATCATTCAGCCGGGAATCATCACCACTAAACCATTTGACGACTCGACTTCCAAACAGTTTCTGTTCTCTATCGACAGTATCGACCTATGCCTTCTGCTGGCTGTCTATTCAACGAGCCACGTGTTTGATCATACCCCGTTGCGGCTGGCCCTCAAGGCATCGACCCACGATAATAATTCCCAGCCAATTCTCTTTTTCAGATTCTATGTCGCGCAAAATAGTATCCAGGGTCCCCTTCACCACCTTCTCTTTTTCCGGGTGACCTGCGTTATAGACCACGGCAACGGGAAGATCGGAAGAGTAGTACTTCTTCAACTTGGCAATTAGGCTGTCTGCATGCTTCAGCGCCATATAGAAGGCCATCGTGATCGGATACTTTGAAAGATCTCTCAGAATATCCTCATTTTCAGGCCTTCCCAACAGAAAGAACGGCGCCGTCAGCATGACAAAGCGAGTGTCATAGGCTGGGATAGAAGACTTTTTCAAGGCCGCCATAGCCGCTTGAAAACAGCCCAGACCCGGGATGATCTCGACCTCGTCTTCCTCAAACCCTTCTATGATTCTGTGTGAGGGGCCAAAAACACAGGGGTCCCCACTGTCGAGCAAGGCCACTTTTCTTCCCTTGGCCATTTCGCTTCTGATCTTGACAACGGTCTCATCCCAAAACCTAATCCTTTCTTCCTGGTAAGCTTTCTTCTCCTTGGGCCCAAGTTTCTCGAGATCCTTCCATTTGTATTTGAAATCACCCCTCCAGGGATTACCAAGCAGTGTTTTTCCTTTAAGATACGTGAAAAACCGTTCCGACATGTCATCGGAGCAGAATATAACGTCTGCCTCCTTTATACACTCGATAGCCTTGTAAGTTGCATGCTCTGGTCCGGCTGGACCCGTGCCGATGACGTAGAACTTGCCTCGACCCGTCTTTTCCTGATGAGCATGGGTATTCGCATAACAGAAAAAGGAAAGACACAACATCAGTAGCACCCATGCGTGTTTCGACCCCGTGGCTTTGTTCGGTGTTATCATATCCGATCTCCTTTAAGGTGGCGTTGTGCGGGGCCATTGCCGCGGTAACGTGACAGGCGGGACACGAATGTCCCGCCTGTCGGTTATGCAAGGTTAATAACAGTACAATACCCCATTTTTCATTTCAGGACCGTTCCAGGCTTAAAAACTCACTTTACCAAGAATACCAGCGGTAATTCCCGGCATGGGATAACCGGCACGCAGTTCATACTCTTGGTCAGTGACATTATTGACATAGCCCTTGAGCGTAAAGTCGCAATGTGTAAGATTGAAAGTATGTTGCGCACCCACGTTAACCGTTATAACGTCATCTAGTTCCATTTCCTTCTTACTCTCACGCTCATCCAGGTATTGCGAGTTAAGCGTTACCACGCCCCCTTCCCAGAGCTTGTAATTGAGCCCCAGAGTCACTGTATCTCTGGGTTGGTTTTGCATGAAATAGTGGGTTTGGTCAGTATCAAAAGGGTGATCTTCTGCAGACCAGTTCTTCCATGCATAGGTGATGTAGCCGCTTAGATCATGAGCGAAGCTCCTTGTCAGCTCCAGTTCAACGCCATAAAGCTCCACATCGATGTTATATACTTGAGCACTCGGCGCACCAGTGATATAATTGTGTTGTTGATAATCACTAATATCAGTGTAATAAGTAGCTGCTCTAAACTTTGTGTCAAACCATAGCTCTTTCAATAAGCCCAGCTCATATGTCCAGGATGTTTCAGTTTCAAATTCCGGATTTGCTGCCATGTATGCTTCTATGGACGCACCCTGCGCCCATCTCCAAAGGTCTCAGATTCAAGGCGTGCGCATTTCACGACTGACAGCAGCATACAGGGTTAGGCTTGGATCAAATTCATAGTCCAGCCGGGCTTTTGGACACCATTCATTTTCTACTCTTCGAGTATCCCAAGTTTTCTGTTCTGACCTGCTCATCTCCCTATATGGCCCATGTCCCGGGAATCCGGCCCTGTATGCATCGCTTTGGAATTCATAGTAGCGAAGGCCCCAGGTGAGAGTCAAAGGAGAGGTTATGGACCATACGTCCTGGAAATATCCAGAGAAAATCTCGTAATAGTCCTTATTGTCCCTATCCCCCTGAGTCCGGTATTCGCCTCCGAGGGAAAAGGCGTGGTTTCTGATCAGCTCAAAATCCAAATAATCCAGGTTATAACCCCTGTTATATTCTTTTGTACCAAGCTGCTTGTTTTGTACCCCGGTTGAGGTGTAATACAATCTGTCTCGCTCAGACTGATGTTGATAAACCTGGGCACGGACTTCTCCCGGACCAAGGGGCTGCTCAAGAAGGATATTGTATTCATTGGTTCTCTTCTTCCAGCAAGAATCTCCACCCCAATAAGCTCTCCCTTCATAGTCGTGGGTAAACCGATCAACCTCGTCTGCCCGAACGACTGGATAGCTTGGATCAAAGTCGCTTGCTGGATCATCGGGGTCATTTATCACCGCATATCCCGTCCTACTCGCTACGTGGTCCCATCCACCGCTGAGGGTCCCGCCTGTTGGCAGGTAAAAAGAGAGTCGGGCATTGAAACTGTCGGTGTCGTAATAATTGTTCCTCAGGTACCCGTCCCCTCTTCTGGAGGCACCGGCAAAAGAGTAACCTATTCTATTAAAGAGACCACCCAATAGATTTGCACTATAGCTTTCTTGCCCGTAAGAGCCGAATTCAGTCGTCATCGATATTTCGGGTTTAGCTTCATCCGTTTTTTTCCCTTTTTTGGTGATGATATTGATAGCGCCACCCATGGAAAAAGGGTAAAGAAGCGAATGACTTCCGCGAATGATCTCAATTGTCTCGACATTATCCAGAGGCATGGTGGTCCAGTCCACTTTGTAGTAACCCATACGTCCCATGAGCCTCATCGGCTTGCCATCCATGAATATCTGGATTCGTGATTGGTCCAGACCTCTGATATAGACGGTCTCCGAGGGACTTGGTGTAATATTGGAGCGAAGCACGTCCAGTCCTAGTGCCTCACTCAAGATATCTTGGATGTTCTGTATCCTGCCTGCTTTTTGAAACTTCTCCACATTAATAACCGTAACATCAGGTGTTACGACCATGGACTCATCCCTCAGGGGATGATCCCTGACGATTACCTTGTCAAGTCGATAGCGCTTTTCTTCTTTCTCTGTGTCCACCTCTTGTGCAAGACCATGTGCTGAGATGGAAAAGAGAAAGAGGAGACTCATCATGATGACAAGGCCGAACTTCATGATCTTCATCATTGCTCCTCCTTCCTTAAATTAGATAATCAGATTTGCACTTTCAGAAACTGGCCTCGGGGTGGGCAACCATTGGATTGGCTGGCATCTTGGTTGACGGCGGGATGATTCGGTAGTATTAAAATACGCGAGGCATCCCTCGCCCCGAGGGGGCTTCACCGGGAAGGCAGCTCGCAAACCATAGCCGGTGCCTGCTGCCTTCCCTAAGCCTTTTCAATCCGCTTCTTGTGTTCCTTCTTTCTTATCTCTCATTCCTTAATTCCCTTTCCTATCACCTCCTTTCACCTCTTGACGTCACAAAAAAAGCCACGAGTGCATCTCATCCTTTCTTGGATGAAAGCCTTCGTGGCTTAAATAAAATCAGAAAACTTACAGACCCGTTATTGTAGAACTGCGTTTAGAGGCAAGTGGCTTCTGCCACCCTTGTTTGTGCAACGCCTCTATATCATAGCTTTTTGAAGCTGTCAATGCGACATGGGACTTCTCATAAAAACAACCTATATCTATCAATAAGATTTACCAGGGACCCCAGTATGGATATGGATAATACCATCGCCAGGGATAATACCGGTAAGGGTATGGATAAATCCGGTCCTCACTCTTAGGCGGCCAGAGGTGTATCTCCTTGACCGAGATGAGCGGATAAGTGTACTCGATCTCACTCAAGGGAAGGACCCTTTTACCCTTTATCTCACCGGCCACCGTCACTTCCCTTCCCTGGGCGTAAATGGCCACATCCAGGTACCCGTCATAAAGGGCCAAAAAGCGGCCTTCCGAGCGATCGATATCTTTCGGTCTCCGCCCTATATCGGTCGGTTTTTGCAAAACTTCTATCAGGGTTCCCTCTTTCCGGTTCTTTGCCCCTATGATCACCCCTCCCCAAAGGACTACCTTACCTTTGTAAGCCTCAGGATCCTTGAGAATTTCCTTGAACGTGATCTCTCTTGCCACTTGACTTCTTAGCTCCTTTGATATGACTGGAGCACAGCCATTAAGAATCAGAAATAAAGCAACGGCCATATATGGGATGTTCACCACCTTTTTACATGTCGCAACCGTACGATAAACGGTCATTAGTTTCTCCTTCGCCAAACTGTTTTGACGTTAGTATTTGCTTATGGCCCACTTTCGTCTTTCAAGTCAGCTCAAATACGATCGTGAGCTCCAAGGGAACCTCTCCCTTAAAAAAACGCCTCGGCGGCTTTGGAAAGGGAGCAGCACGCTCCACAGCCCTGAGTGCTGCTGTATCCAGGACCTTGTGCCTGGAGGTTTTCGCGATCTCGACCGCACGGACACCCCCTTCGGGTGTGATTACAAACCGTATGGTCACAAGTCCCTCAATTTGCCTGACCCTGGCCATGTCAGGATACTCTTTGTGTCTTTCTATTTTGAGTCTCACCATTTCCAGGTAGCTGCTAGAGGTCTCCAGCTCCCCTGGGCTCCAGTTAGCGATGTTCAGGCCGGGGGTGGCAGGGATATCCGGCATGTTGATTGCCTCCACAAGGCTGTCAGGCAGGTCTTTTTCAGTCGAGTTCATTTTTATCGGTTTTAAGTGAGGTATCCGCCGCTGAGTGATCTTCAGCCTTTTTACATCCATCGGCTGGGGAGCCTTGGGCCTGTGACGCGGCCTGGGGATACTCCTTCCAGGCGGCTTGGATATATTTTGTAGTGTTAACTCGATGTAAGTAAGCGCCTTTGAATTGTAAATCCCGGAAATATGCAGAAAGATAACCAGGTGAATACCAAGAGAAACACCCACCAAACCGCGCAAAAGCCAGTTGGGCCGTCTTTTATGACTAGATATAAGTTTCAAAAGCCTCTCGCCCGCTCCTTTAGGTCGCTTGAGTCCACAGAGGCCTCAGAGATTGAATACTTTGTCTGATTTTTTGACCCCGGTTAAATATAGGCTCCGCCCCGGTCAAATAGGCTTTGCATTTCACCCCGGTACGATAGTTCCTACCTACGGGGCGGGCAGGGCAAGCATTTAACGGGGCAAGGACGAAAAATCAGACAAAACTCTCAGCCACTCCCGTGGCATTCACCACTTGGTGCACACCGACATCAAATGGCAACATAATGATTTGCTGCATAGAACAACTCCCGCGAAGCGGGATGGCAGTTTGAGCGGAATCCTCCTCCCTGCCCCGTTAAATGCGTAGCCTATTTATCTGGGGTCAAGGATTCAGGTCAAGAAACTCTGTGGCTCTGTGCGCTCTGTGAGAGATATATAATCGCTTCTTAGAAATCCTTCTCTGTCGCCAAACACAGCCTCCCTGCCCCGGCTGCCTTGGCGATATCCATAACCTTTACAGCCTTATTAAGGATCACCGCCCGGTCGGCCCTGATAACGACGAGCTTGTTTTCCTGCCTCCCGATCATCTCCTTGAGCCGGTCAAAGAGCCTGGCTAGTGAAACCTCCTTGGTTCCAAGAAAGGTCCTTCCTTGCTGATCCACGTAGACGGTGATTACCTCCTCCGTTTGCGATGCCGCAGCCTTGGCTTGGGGCAGCTTGATCTTGATCCCCTCTTCAACCATAAAATTGGTGGTAAGGAGGAAATAGATCAAAAGGAGAAACACAATATCAATGAGCGACGTCAAAGGTACCTGAACTTGCACCCGTTTTTTTCGCCTGGCATGGACAAGCATAATGGCCTCCTTCACTAACGACTGTGAGAATGCGCATGGGTGTGGGCATGCGCATGAGTCCGCCCTGTGTCGCTGTGTATGCGACTGCCTATGGCCTTGACAAAGGCCACCGTCCCGTCCTGGAGCTGAGCCTCATATTTATCCACCCGGGAGTTGAGATAACTGTGGGCGACCATAGTGGGAAGCGCAACCGAAAGCCCCAGCGCAGTAGTCAGCATGGCCTCCCAGATACCCCCGGCAAGAACGGCAGCATTGACCTTGCCGCCCATCTGCTGAATGACCATGAAGGCCTTGATCATACCCAACACTGTTCCCAGCAGACCGAGCAATGGGGCAATGCTTCCAATGGTAGCCAGTGTCTGGAGATAGCGGGAAAGTTCCCTGATCTCACCGTCCGTAGAGTGGACAATAACCGTTTCCAGGGTTTCCCGATCTTGATCTTTGACTTCCATTGCCTGCGTTAAGATACGTGCCATCGGCGTATCGTTAGTGCTAGCCAGTTCATAGGCCTGGTGATCCTCACCATTTCTTATGTGTCGAGCAATTTTTTCCACCAAGCCATAGCCCCTAATCTGCAACCGTCCAAGACGGATCATACGCTCCAGAAAGATGGCCAGGGCCAGCACGGAACAAAAGAGAATGGGCCCCACCAGGACGCCCCCTTTTGAAAAAAACTCGATCATATTATTTAACCTCCAGCATTCATGATTTCTACGGAGTCATTTCTTCAAGTTGCCAATTTTCCTTTAGACTTAAGGGGTTAAATCCGAAATTCGAATATCGAAATCCGAAACAAATCCAAAATTCAAATATCTAATGTTCAAAATATTATTCAGTCTTACGCAATTTTTTTACGAAGGCTTTCACCCTTTTTGTGAAAGCAAGAGTCCGGTCATCCAAATCAAATTGTTTCGGATTTGGAATTTTTGTCATTTGAATTTGTTTCGAATTTCGGATTTTCGTGCTTCGGATTTCCGGTTTATCCGGGTTAGGGATTTAAGAATTCAGGAATCAATTTCCCCTAATCCCTCAATCCCCCAATTCCTCAATCCCCTTCCTCAATATCCGGTTCGCCATCGAAATTCAGATCTCTTGAACGCTTCACCAAAGCCTCTGACTCGTCGTATTCTTCCCACAGATCGGGCTTTCCGTCAACATTGGTATCTTCCTCCACGGCCGTAAGGCTTCCCTTATGGTAGTAATACCAGGTGTCCACCCGGCCATCTCTGTTATTGTCCTTTTCTGCCCGTTTTGCCTCTTCGACATCGTTGTAAAACCAGGTGATCGTAAACTGTCCCGTACCCTCATCGTCCTCTTCGCTCCTGGCAAGTTTGCCTTCAGCATTGTAATGCTCCCTCAGATCCGGATTTCCGTCACCGTTTTCATCAACTTCTTTGAGCCTCAAGACACTTTCTTTATAACAATACCGACCCTCCGGCTTCCCGTCTCCGTCGGCATCCAGCTCCATCACCATAGACCATGGGGGTTTGTCAAACCACTGCGTGATCTCAAAGTGACCGTCATTATCTTTGTCACGAATGAGCTTGTACTTTTTTCCGTTCTTATAGAAGACCTTTAAGCTGACTTTCCCATCTCCTTCATCGTCCCTTTCTGCCCTTACAAGCGTCCCATCTCGATAATACTCCCAGGTATCGACTCTCCCGTCCAAGTTGGTATCGCTTTCGACCTTCTCCCTCTCTTCTTTGGCGTTAAAATAGATCTTTACGTCCACCTTTCCATCTTTATTACTATCCTGGGTTTGCAAGAAGGCTTTCCCTTTTTTAAAAAGCGTCACAGTCTCCTTAAACTCGTCGCCATCCGCATCATAAACCACCTTGATCGGCTCCCCGTTACGGTAAGTCCTGATCCTGTCAATCCGGCCAGTATACCTGGTGTCCTCCTCCATCTTTTCCGCATAGCCCCTGGCATCAAAACGGACAAAAATATCCTTATTCCCATCAAAATTGGTATCCTTCTCCTGGTAGGAGGGTTTACCGCCTTTAAAACGGGTAATGATGTCAAAGCGGCCGTCCCCATTGGCATCTTTTTTCTGCTCAATCGGCTCCCCATCCTCAAATCTGGTCACGACCTCAAACCTGCCATCCAGATCCAGATCCTTTTTCTGCTCCCACAATACGCCCTGGCAATACGTGCGGACCACTTCCATCTTTCCATCTCTGTCCATATCGTGACGGCTTTCTTTGGGAAGGCCCTCGCCGTCATAAAAAGTGATCTTTTCCAGTCGGCCGTCCCCGTCGTCATCAATGCGCCTTTCAAGGGGTTTATCATCCTGGTAAGTCTGCCAGATATTCACCTTGCCATCGCCATCCGTATCCTTTGTGGAACGGGAAAGCTTTCCTTCCTTGAAGTGGTAAATGTTGTCAAATAGGCCGTCTGCCGTGGTGTCCTTTTGCATCTTCACAGGACGCTCCTCAGAATCAAACCATATAATTTGATCCACCCGACCGGTGTCGGTTGACACTCGTTCATGTCGCGTTCTTTTGCCTGCTTCAAAGTAGTCCCAGGCATCGATCTTTCGCTCATGATTGGTGTCTCTTTCGATCCTCTTAATCTGCTCACCCTCGTAGTACTGGAATCGGTCCATGACCGCGTCTGCATTGCTATCGATCTCCAGTTTGATGATCTTGCCGCGTTTATCAAAATGGGCGATCTGGTCTATCTTTCCATCCTTATTGGTGTCCCGCTTGACAATATCTTTCCTCGCCCATGTCGATTCAGGCCACAACGGAATAGCTATGGTAAGCATGATAAGAAAAGAGACAATGACTATGATTGCGGATTGCGGCCCGCCCTGCCCGCCCTGGCGCTTCGGCTTATTATGAGCTGCCAAGCCAGTAATCCAGGGTCTGGGCCAGGGGCGCGACGTCCGCAAAACGGACTGTTCCGTTTGAAGACCCGGTCTGGGCCAGGGATTGCGGATTGCGGAATTTGCCGAATGCCGAATGCGGATTGGGGAATGGCGAATGGGGAATGCGGTAATGTTCTCAAGCCGACAGGCGCAATGCGGAATAAAAGAGAAGATGAAACCAGCAACTAGTATCCAGTATCCAGTATCCAGTATCGGTTTATACTGAAGGCACCTCATATTGATCCAACAAAGCACGAATAGCCCCGAAATCTTTTACTGAAAATCCACAGCACGCACAAAAAAAGCCACGTAGACATCACAAGCTTCTGCTTGTCAGAGCCTTCGTGGCTTTCTATTCGTTATTACTAATTAGTGTCCATCCGGAAACTGCCCAAAGTTGTCATTTCGAGCGAAGCGAGAAATCTTATCGTATTGAAAGAACGTAGGTTTTAGATATCTCCCTTCGGTCGAAATGACATAAAGAGGGATTCCCGGATGGACACTAATTAGGTTGTTGCGAAAAAAGTAAACCGCACCTTCTTGATGCGTTTGTACGTAACCTTATGTACAAAAAAACAACTTCTGTCAACTGTTATTAGCTGCGACCTTTTTCGTAACTGCTCGATAAGTTATAGGTCCGCCGACGGAGGACTAATCCCCCTCACCCTGCCCTCTCTCCGCCGTAGGCGGATTAAGGGGATGGGGCATGCCGCAGTTTGGTATTGACAGGTATCTGAATCATTATAAACATTCAGCAAAGATCATCTAGCAAAGATAATGCCAGCCTAACCAATTCGAGCGGTTCCTTTAATTTCTAACTAGTTATCTTATACTCCATCAAAGCCTGGTACGCCGGCATTGGGTATCTGCGGTTATACATTGTGAAAAGAAATGCCACATTTGAGCAATTACTGTAACTATCTTTTCTTGCCTGGCAAGCTCAGACCATGGTCATGGACGTATCTGCCATGCTTGTGGACATGAACGTGGGTGTGGGGGATGCGTTCATCGTCGAGAACAATCGTTCCATTGCTCATGCACGTGATTCCGGTGGTTGCCTCCTTCAGGAAGTCCATGTCGTGTGAAACAAGGATGTAGGAAATATCAAGACCTTTCAAAATATCAATCAGCCTCTTTTCCGTTGCCTCATCCAGGCCCGTAGTTGGCTCGTCAAGGAGTAACACCTCCGGTTCCATGGCCAGGACCGTGGCAAGGGAGACAAGCCTTTTTTCTCCGCCGGAAAGCTTGTAGGTGATCCTATCCTCAAACCCGGCCAAGCCCAGGGACTCCAGTGTCCTTCGGGCAATCGTCTTGGCCTCGTCTTGTGACTTGCCCAGATTCAAGGGGCCGAAGGCAACATCCTCCAGGACCGTGGGGCTAAACAACTGGTCGTCAGCATCCTGAAAAAGCAGGCCAATTTTTTTGCGGACCTCCCTAAAGTCTTTTTCTTCTTTCACAGGCCTGCCCATGATCTCGATCCTGCCGGAAGAGGGTTTTAAGAGCCCCATGATAATATGAAACAGGGTGGTTTTCCCGCTTCCATTCGATCCCATCAAGCCCATCCGCTCTCCCTCGTAAAATAACAAGTTCAGCTTATCAAGGACCGTGGGACGACCCGGATAGCCAAAGCATATATCCTCGAGATTAATAATCAGACCATTTTCGTCCATTCCAATACCCCCAATGCCAGGATCAAAGCCAACATCAGAATAAGGGAGATGACATCCTCACGCTTCATAGAGAATGTACTAAGGCTATAAAGATTTCCTCTGAAGCCCCGGCACAGCATGGCATTGCGAACCCTTTCCGCCCGGTCGGAACTCCTCACGAGAAGCATCCCCACCAGGTAGGCGTAAGTCTTATACGTGTGCATGTTCGTTCCAGGGCGGAAACCTCTGGCCTTCATGGCATTCACCAGCCGGAGATACTCCCGGTGTATGACATGAATGTACCGGTAGGTAAAAAAAAATAGATGAACGATCTTTTTTGGAACCCTCAGTTCATGCATGGCATGACCCAAGGTCAAGATGGAGGTTGAGGCAACCAGTACAATCAACACAACCATAATGGCGTTTGATTTGATACTGATCCGGGCGGCATATAACACCCCCTCATGGGTCCCCACCAGCGGGCCCACTGAGAAGAGGGGCTCACCTTCAAAGGTAAAGGGGAGAAAGAACCACAGAAAAACGATAAACATATTGACAGGGATCAGTCTACGGATAAGCTCCTTTATGGGCAACCTAGCCACCAACACAATACAGAGGCTCAAAGCCAAGGCCCACATCAGAACCACGAATCGGTCGGAGACGGCCACGACAACGGAAAAAAGGAACACCACAACAATCTTGACGCGAGGATCAAGGCGGTGAATCAAAGAATCTCCCCCGGCCAATTCAACAATCATATGACGGTACTATCCTTTTCTTCGCCGGTTTGCAAAATACAAGGCAACCCCTACAAGACCAAAGATATAGCCTATACCACCTATCACCTCGCTCGCCCTGGGGCCACGATCGAGGGAGTCGACCAGCATATTGAGGATCGGCGCAAGCTTCCTGTCCAGGGACTCATCGATGAGGGCCTTGACCTCTTGCCGGCTCATGCCAACAGCCGCAGGAGCAGGTAGCTCACCGCTCGTTTTAGTCTCTACCGAAGGAGATCCCTCTTTGGTAGCAACTTGAAGACCAACATCAGGGGTGCTTCTCTCCTCAGAGATAGGGCCATCTGCCGTGATCTCCTCGGCCGGTATCACCCACTCCGCCATGTGGCCCATGGAAGCCTTCAAGACAATCTTGAGATCGGTCTTTTTGGGTACCTTGAAGGAAAACTCCCCCTGTTCGTCTGTCTTCCCCTCCAGGAGCTGGTTTCCTTCCTTATCGTAAACCACCACCGTGCAATTTTTGGCTTTCTTCCCTCCGCTGAACTTGCTCTCCGTGTAGACTGTATCTCCCCCTACCCAGCCAAAGATCATGACCTTGTGTGCCCAGGCAGGTGTAACGCAAAGAACGAGCCACAGGGCTGGCAAGAGGAGATCAATAATACAGCGTCTAGTGCGGGTCCCACGAGGACTACGATGACGATTTCGGCACATACTGCCCCTCCAATAATTCCGGTTTTACCCTCCTGAGAAAGAGGACACAAGCAGCCGTCAAGACTCCCTCAATGACCATTACGGGTAAATGGGCAGCCACCACCACCTTGGCTGCAGGCAAAAAAGCCTCGCCGGTGAAATACAGGGAAAATCCTACCAGCACACCGCTGACTAAAACAGCACAAAAACCGCATGCGAAGGCCGTGACGGTGAATACGAGCTGTCTGGTGCCGATCCTCAGACCCCACCCAAACAAGTAGTAGCATATGACGGCAGGAAGGGCCATATTCAGGGTGTTCACACCAAGGGTTGTAATACCGCCGAACTGGAAAAGAAGGCCCTGGAGGGCAAGACCCACCAGGATGGCAGGAAATGCCTTCCAGCCGAGCATGAGCCCCAGCAGGCCGTTAAGAATCAGGTGAACCGAAGAAGGACCAATGGGTACATGAACCAGAGATGCTACGAAAAAAGCGGCCGAGAGTATACCCATCGATGGAATTTCTTCATGATCAAGCTTTCTCAAGCCAACAGCAACGCCTGCTGCCGTAAGGCCCGCACCTGCTATGAGAACACCTGGGGATAACACCCCCTCTGAGATATGCATGATTGAAATTGATAATATAGGAATTTCGATTTTTAGCGGCGTAGCCGCGTTGTATAAAATCCCCGCCTGCCAACGCCCCGTACGGCATGCAGCTTACACGCTAGCGTGCCTGGCAACCTGCCCGCCATTGCCAGAGATGCCGGCACATAAGCTCAATGCTGTCTCAGGCGTTGGCAGGCGGGTGGCGGGCAGG
>JAQYWL010000552.1 GCA_030145035.1 Desulfobacteria bacterium
GGAAGTACGGATATGTTGCAGCATCTCAGTATACTTACTTGTCACCTCTGCTTGCAATGTATCCAGTAAGTCCTTGGGCAGTTCACTTGCCACCCCTGGGAGACCCGCTGCCTCTTCAGGGCTTAGTTTGTCTAGTTTTCTTTGAAACTTGCGGGCATGAATGGCCGACTCCCAGGCTTCTCTCTGGAGTACACGCTTGATATGGGGATCGTCCACTGTATCCGCTTCTCCGTTGTAATGAGGGATCAACTTCTCCTCGTATTCAACATAAGACCTGAGGATAGTAGCCCGGCTCGTTGGATCATAGGGGTAAGGCGCCGGAGTAAAGTTCGGCTCTCCTCCCAATTCACCTATGATCATACCCAGCCAGTGCATATGCCACATCTCCTCCCTCGAGATGGAAATGAGACTCGCCCCCAGAGGGGTATCCTCGCCTTCCATCCAACCGTGGACGAGATACCGTATGATCGCTGCATGCTCATCAGCAAGATCCCTATCCAACAGCTCAATCAATGCTTGTTTTTCCATAGGTCACCTCCCTCTAATTACTCTAAATCGAGTTTGAAGCAGTTAGGAAAAGTTCCTTAAGCCCTCCCGCCAAGGGAGGAGAATTGAGTCTCCTTTGTACACGTAAGAAACCTGGCCTGTGGTTACAAAAAGTTCCTGAGACAGAGTCAATCAAGGGCTGACTCTAATTGACCCACGTCCTTTATGGGTGTCTGACAGGCGTATTGCTCACAGACGTAAACCGTGGGTTGATCCTTTATAGGCACCATGCTCTCTACAAAGGGAGACATGGTCGCAAGTTTTTTGCCCTCGCCCCCATCAGGACGCAGCAGCAAAACCTTGTTGGGCAAAAACTTCCTGCGCACAGCATTGATCATAGCCCGAGTGCTCTCAAGGCCAGGGTCTCCGGCAATAACAATCTCTTGGCTTGGACCGACCATAAAATCAAGGGCGACCAATAGCTGCGTATATGCCATGGGTTGCTCCGTAATCTGAGTGGAAAAAGCCCGAGTCAATTTTTCAGCCCTTTGCTCCAGATTGACATTGCCGGTCATGCGGCTGAGGCGCAAAAAGTTTAGGGCCGCAATCGAGTTGCCTGAAGGGAGGGCCCCATCGTAGATATCTTTGCTTCGGCTGATGAGAGGTTCGTTTCCTTTTCCCGTAAAACAAAGCCCCCCACCTTGCTCATCCCAGAAAATGTCTATCATCGCCTCATTCAGGGCAATGGCCTCCTCAAGATATGAAACCTCAAAGGTAGCCTCGTACAATTCGATCAAGCCCCAGACCAAAAAGGCATAGTCGTCCAGATATCCCGGATAGGCTGCATCCCCTTGCCTGTAACGGCGAAGAAGCCTGCCATCGGGTGTTCTGATGTTTTTTAAGATGAAGCCAGCAGCCCTCCGGGCAGCGTCCGCATAAGCTTGTTCCCCAAAGACCTGGTATCCTTTTGCAAAGGCCGCGATCATAAGACCGTTCCAGGAGGTCAATATCTTGTCATCTTTAAGGGGATGGACCCGTCTTTTGCGGACCTCATAGAACCTGTCCTTGGCACCCTTGAGAACCCCCTCCAGTCTTGTCAGCTCCATGCCCTCCTTTGCTGCAAAAGTTTCGAGAGAGACAGGTATATGGGGAATGCTGCGGCCTTCTTCAAAATTACCTGCCTCAGTAATGCCATAGAATCGGCAGAAGATATCCCCCAACTCTTCCCCAAGCGCTTCTTTCACCTCCTGGGGCGTCCAAACGTAAAAGAGGCCTTCCTTCCCTTCACTGTCAGCATCTTCCGCACAATAGAATCCACCCATAGGGGCGGTCATATCGCGCAAGACATAAGTAAATATTTCGCGGGCCACCCGTGAGAATGTGACTTTCCCTGTCGCCTCGTACGCCTCTGTGTATGCCATCGCCAGCAATGCCTGATCGTAGAGCATCTTTTCAAAGTGGGGGACCAGCCACTTTTCATCCACGGAATAGCGATGAAAACCAAAGCCGATCTGGTCGAAGATACCGCCCCTCCTCATGGCATCCAGGGTCTTTTCCACCATTTCCAAGGCCATGGCATCGCCTGTCCGCTTGTGCCATCTCAGAAGAAACGTAAGATGGTGGGGGGTCGGAAACTTCGGTGCAGCACCAAAACCACCCCACTTCGGATCAAAAGCTCGGGCAACCTGAGCATAACCCCTTTTCAAGGTTTCAATGCTTACGGCATCGACTGACCGGTCCGAATCTCGACTCGGCTGAATGGCGCCTGTAACGGCCTCACTCGATTTCACGATTCGCGGCCGGTCGTTTTGCCACATGGTGGAAATCTCTTTCAGGATATCGATAAAACCGGGCATCCCCATGCGGCTTACCTTCGGAAAATAGGTCCCCGCAAAGAAGGGTTTACGCTCAGGTGTCATGAAGATCGAAAGGGGCCAGCCCCCACGGCCTGTCAAAGACTGGCACACAAGCATGTAAATCTTGTCCACATCCGGCCGCTCTTCACGGTCAACCTTTATGGCGACATAATATTTGTTCAGAAGCCTGGCAACTTCCTTGTCTTCAAACGACTCGTGGGCCATCACATGGCACCAGTGGCAGGTGGCGTAGCCAATAGAAAGGAAGATTGGTTTATCCTCCTTCTTCGCTTTTTGGAAAGCCTCCTCCCCCCAGGGATACCAGTCCACAGGGTTCCCGGCGTGCTGGAGAAGGTAAGGGCTCTTTTCGTCAATTAAACGATTTGAAGCCCCTTTTGTTTTGTCGTCAGCCGAATACACCTGATCTCCTCACAAAGAAGTCACCAAGAAAATCGATGACCACAGGACGAGTCTAATTCTACGCCTCACTATCGAGGGTACACTGGGTGAAATCGATCTCTTTTCCGCACCCCTTGCACACATGCCTTCTTTCAAACTCGTCTGAAAAGATCTCTTTCTCCTTCCCACAGTGGGGACATTTACAGACGAAAGACAGCAAGTGCTTAAACTGCTCAAAACCAGGGCAGTGTTTCGGCGTGGTCATAATAACCTCCTGATGCAATTTTGAGAGACTCTCCCTGCACTTTTTCTCCATAGCTTCATTGAAAACGCAGGCCCTTTATCCCTGACTAATCCTGACGAGGGTACTTAACGCCGTTTTGCTCCTCGACGAAATAGCAGAAAGGGTCCCACTCAAATTCACGCCGGGAGATGGGACACCGCAGTCTGACCTTTTGCTCGCTCACGCCAACCACTTCCCAATCGCCCCTGCGCGGGCCGGCCTCAATGTGTATCTTCTCGCCAACCCGGAAAGGATATGGCCGGAACGTAACAACTTTTTGCATGGCCATTCAATCCCCCTGCGGATATCCCGTTGCCCCCTATACCGCGCCACCACAGAAACGGCGGAGCGGCATGAGACGTTTACCGACGGATTCGAACTACTTGTGACTATGGCCGAAATATAGGTCCTGGAATTCCTTCAAAACCGACCGTAGCGTGGCGATGTGGGAAAGGTCAGTCGTCTGTTTACATTTCATGGAATAAACCAGCAACTTGTGAAGCAAGGTCAGCTTCTCCGCATAGTTCTTAGTGTCAAGCTTGATCCGCTGAGTCATAAAGTACTGAGTGACGATGTACTGGAGCTCATTGGCATGGTGCTCCTTGTTCATCACCCAGCGTATGACCTGATTGCAATTCTTGGGTTTCTGGCCCTCCAGTTTCACGATCTGCTTCATCGACTTTTCTATGGTGGTGATATGCTCAGCGATCATGTTGACTCTCATCTGATCATCGTAGATCCCGCACGGGATCTCACAATGGGCTGCAGCGTAGGATACAGCAAAAAACATCATTGAAAACACCAACGCAATCTGAAACCATTTCTTGTTCATTTTTCTCCTCCAATTTGAAAGCCGTTTTACGGTAAAGGCAGGTCGCCGCAGTCCAGACGTACCTGACGAAACGTTATGAAGCCCTCCTGAAGAACAGGCCTTGGGTTCGGCCACTATTTCTCCGGACCGATTGGAATCGTCACTACTGGGACTGGCGAGTTTTTCACGACTTTTTCGGCGACACTACCGAAATGAAAATGGCCTTTCCGCCCGTGGCTGGCTATGATCACCATGTCCACCTTTTCCTTTTCAATAAGCTTCAGAATTTCCTGGGCGGGGTCGCCTATGGCAACGTGCTTGACATACAAAGGGCATCCCTTCAAATAGTTTTTGCAAATCTCATTGGCGAAATTATAGGCAGTCTCGTGACACTGGGTAAATAGCATCCACGTGGAGTGATGGAGTACCAGTACCCATTTCTCTAACCCGCCCGCTCGTCCCCTGTCCGCCTCGCTCCGTGTGGCAGGAGGGCTTGCCTCGCAGTGGCAGACGGGTACTCCAATTAGGGCGGAGCTCCTAAGTTCTCCTGTGGTAACACCCCCCTAACGATGTCTTGGACTATGCTGCACTCTGTCTATAGTCGACGATCAACGTGGCCAGGCCCTCCGCACTCCGGCGTATAGCAAGTGACGTTTAAGAAATCACACTTTTCGGTACAGTTAGGACAAACATCCGGCGGTGTTGTGGCAGTAATCAGGAATCCGCACTTGCCGCATTTCCAGTACGTCTGGTTGCATTGAGGACAGATATCCCCAACAAATTTACCTGATGCAGTGTAGCCACAGTGGGCACACACCCAACTTTCTTGCTTGTCTGCCATTTCCTTCACCTCCTTTTGTTCTCAGATTTGCCTGCATAATCGGCTTAAAAACCCTACCCAAAAGCTATTCGTTAGTCTTTCCACCAGCCCTTTTTAATGGCCAGATGACTATTTTGCATCGCCATAGGTTCATTGCTCGGTCGCCCTGGCGCGTTCTTGATGAGACATCTCTGCCAGTCGCTCAACCTCATTAGTGTCCAACCCGAGCCCTTTAGCAACGCGACTGCCGTAATCTGAGTCTGCCTTGTAGAAGACGGCTGTCTGGCGCATCTGGATGCGTTTTTTCGCATTGCCCAAGTGGTCTACAATATTCCCGATCAAGTGATCCCTATCCTCGTCGGTCATCACCCTTCGGTAAAGTTCCCCGGGCTGAAAGAAATCGTCGTTAGGGTGGGTGTATGGCTTACGTGAAACCTTCCCCGATACCTCAAAAGGGGGTTCACCTGCTGTGGTATCGGGTACAGGGCCGCTAAAGCTGTTTGGGTAGTAGTTCGGGCCACCACCGCCATTGGCGTCAAAGCGCATGGATCCGTCCCGCTGGTAGTTCTGCGCTGGACACGCCTTAGCCCGGTTCACGGGCAGCAGGTGGTAGTTTGGTCCCAGGCGATGGCGGTGGGTGTCGTGGTAGCTAAAAAGACGCCCCTGGAGCATTTTGTCTGGTGACGCGGCAATGCCTGGAACAAAGTTAGCGGGCGAGAAGGCGGCCTGCTCCACCTCGGTAAAGTAGTTTTCCGGCTTGCGGTCAAGAACAATGCAACCCACTGGGATCAGAGGGAAGTCACCATGGAACCAGACTTTCGTAATGTCAAAGGGGTCAAAGCAGTATTCCTCGGCCTGTTCAGGGGTCATGATCTGGACATAGACTCTCCAGGCCGGATACTCGCGTCGCTCGATCGCCTGGTACAGGTCACGGGTGGCGTGATCAGGATCCTCGCTCTTCATTCGAGCCGCTTCTTGACGGGTGAGGTTCTGGATGCCCTGCTCGGTCTCGATCTGGTAATTTATCCACACGTACCTGTCCTTGTCATTGTACCACTTGAAGGTGTGACTGCTGTAGCCGTTCATGTGACGGTAGGTCTTTGGGGTGCCGCGGTCGGAAAAGAGTATGGTGACTTGGTGGATGGATTCGGGTGTCAGAGAGAGGAAGTCCCAAAACATGTCCGGATCCTTTAGATTGGTTGCGGGATTACGCTTCTGCGTGTGGATAAAATCAGGGAATTTCAGTGGGTCCCGGATGAAGAATACCGGAGTGTTATTCCCCACCATATCGTAGTTTCCCTCCTCGGTGTAGAACTTTGTCGCGAATCCGCGTGGGTCGCGCTCGGCGTCTGCTGATCCCTTCTCGCCGCCTACGGTGGAAAAGCGAATGAAGAGCTCGGTGCGTTTTCCTACTTCAGAAAGAAACTTTGCCTTGGTGTACTTGGTTACATCATGGGTCACTTCGAAGTAGCCATGCGCAGCCGCACCCTTGGCGTGTACAACGCGCTCCGGGATGCGCTCACGGTCGAAATGGGCCAACTTCTCAACCAAGTGGACGTCCTGTATCAGGACGGGCCCGGGATCACCCGCATTCAAGCTGTTTTGGTCATCATCGACCGGTGCGCCAAAATTGGCGGTGAGTGTCTTTTCATCCTTTGCCATTTGGATCCTCCTTTCTTCGAGAATAATTCTCGACTATCATAGATTGCACTAGCTAGTCAGTTTGTTGTATGAGATATAGTTGTATGAGATATAAGGGTGTTTTTCATAAGGATGAAGACTGTTATGGTGATACCTACGCGCCGGTGCCACTTCCTGAGATCCGACTCTTTCATGGCGATACCTCATTCTTGTCCCTGAGATTCACATTCCTATTACCTGCGGTGATAGGGGGCCTTTCCGCCTGCGGCTTCATATTGAAATGTTAGCTGGTAATCCTTACCCTTAAAAGGCACCGCCACCTCTAAAGTAAATTTGGGGGTGCTCTTTATCCATTCACCTCGTGCAGTGAAGACCCCACGCTGTCTTGGCGTGGAGCCATATTTGCGACTATAATACCTGCGCTTATATTTCTCGCCAGGGTTCGTCCGAGCACGAAACGTTTCTTCCTGAACTCTTCCGTCAGGAAAAGTCACTTTTCCCTCTATGTTGTCGAACTCAACTGGCTTGACCGGCCGCTCTGCGAAATCTTCAAAGACAAGAGCCATGTCCCCATCCGCATGATCAACAATCAAACGAAGATGATAATCACCAATAACTTCTGTAAATGGATAGTAGTGAGAGTGGGGAAAAGGCTCATGTACCTCCCGTTCTGCTTGAGACGCACAGCCCACTGCAAAAAACACGAGAAAAAAAGAGAGCAACATATTCATTTTTCTTTTCATAGCGACCTCCTACTCATTAATAGCTTAACCCCTTGCTAATTCTCTCTTGACCTGGGTCCTTATGCAAAAGAACTCGGATACAAAGTGCACTTGAGATGAACGTCTCAAGTCACTTCAGCGGGAGCGGTAAGAGCGACCCAC
>JAQYWL010000283.1 GCA_030145035.1 Desulfobacteria bacterium
AAAAATGACATAACACCTCAACTTTAGGCACTTTAGATCACTTTAGGCACTTCGCACTTTTGCTTAATGGAATTTATCTTCTGCCAGAAAAAACACCAATTTCATTGTTAACGGACTAAAGACTCCCAATCCCTCATGCATAAGTTTCGGAAAAACAGGCGCCTTTTCCGAGTTCTTCTTCAATCCTCAATAGTTGGTTATATTTGGCAACACGGTCTGTTCGGGAGCCGGAGCCTGTTTTTATCTGCCCTGCGTTCAGGCCCACGGATAGGTCTGCAATAAAGGTATCTTCGGTCTCGCCTGAACGGTGGGAGATGATCGTTTCATACCCGGCCTCCCTTGCCATTGCCACAGTTTCCAGGGTCTCGGTCAGGGTGCCGATCTGGTTCAGCTTGATCAGGATGGCGTTGGCAATGCCACGATTGATCCCCTTTTCAAATATCTTCGGATTGGTGACAAAGATGTCATCCCCCACGATTTGCACTTTGTCTTCCAGGCGTTTGGTCATCATCTCCCATCCGAGCCAGTCCTGTTCGGCCAGACCATCCTCAATGGAAAGGATGGGATAAGCCTCTATAAGTTTTTCATAGTAGTCAATCATGGCCTGAGCATCCATCCCCTTTTTTCCTTCACACTTCAGCACATACTTCCCCTTGCGGTAAAACTCGTTGGCCGCGGCGTCAAGGGCGATGGCAATCTCTTTACCCGGTTTGTAACCGGCCTTTTCAATGGCCGTCATGATCAAACGAATGGCCTCCTCATTAGAGTCAAGGTTTGGCGCAAAACCACCTTCATCCCCCACTGCCACGTTGTGGTCCGCAGCCTTTAAGACTCCCTTCAATTGGTGGAAGGTCTCCACTCCCATCCTGATCGCTTCTGCAAAGGTCCCGGCTCCCAAGGGAACAACCATGAATTCCTGGATGTCCAGGTTGTTGGCAGCATGGGCACCACCGTTGATGATGTTCATCATGGGAACGGGAAGGAGCCTGGCATTTATGCCGCCGATGTAACGATACAGGGGTATCTGAAGGGCCTGTGCAGCGGCCCTGGCCGCAGCCAGAGATACCCCAAGAATGGCATTGGCCCCCAGCCTGGATTTGTTGGGTGTACCGTCAAGCTCTATGAGACGACGGTCCAGATTTGCCTGGTCGGACGCATCCATCCCTAAGATCGCAGGGGCGATGGTCTCATTCACATTCGCTATGGCCTTTGACACACCTTTGCCGCCATAACGCTTCTGGCGCTTGTCTCTCAGCTCCAGGGCCTCCCGCTTCCCCGTGGAGGCGCCGGAGGGAACGGCTGCACGCCCCATAGCACCGAAGGCAACCATAATGTCTACCTCCACGGTTGGATTGCCCCGTGAATCCAGGATCTCCCTTGCCGTTACATCAATGATTTCAGTCATGACATCCCCCATCTGCTCGGGTGCATTCGTAATCTCTTACATTGCGATGAATAAATGCGAAGCACGAAACCCGAAATCCGAAACAAATTCAAAATTCGAATTCAAAAATGTGCAAAACACTAAAGATTTTAGCAAAATACAATTTTGTTGTTTCGATCATTTGAATTTTGAAAATTTGGTTATTGTTTCGAATTTCGATATTCGAATTTCGTATTTGGTTCCGGCTGATTTGGATAGCAGTCACCCCAAAAAGATTTTCTTAAGAGCTATCCATCACCTCTCGTATCTTATATGCTAAATCTGTGATGCTGAAGGGTTTTTGAATAAAACTGTCGGCGCCCCGCTCAATAATTTCAGAGGCATCACCATTGACGGTGTACCCGCTTGAGAGGAGAACCTTTACATCCGGATTCATGGCCTTGATCCGCTCATAGACCTCGCCGCCACCCATTCCGGGCATGATGATGTCCAGGATCACAAGGTCGATCCTGTCCTTATTGTCTTGATACAACGCACATGCTGCTTCCCCTCCCTCTGCCGCCAGCACGGTGTAGCCCAGATGTTCCAACATTGCTCCGGCTGCATCCAGCACCTGTTCCTCGTCATCCACCAAGAGGATGGTTTCAGCCCCCCTCATAACCTCGTCATGCACCATCCTGGTTGGCAGGCTTACGCTCTCCTCAGAAGCAGGCAAATAGATATTAAACGTCGTACCATAGCCTTTTTCGCTGTATACGGTGATAATCCCTTTGTGGTTCCTGACAATTCCGTAGACCGAGGCCAGGCCCAGGCCTGTACCTCTCCCCATCTCCTTGGTGGTAAAGAACGGATCAAAGAGCCGCTGCTGTGTCTTTTCATCCATCCCTTCACCGGTATCGGTAACCGAGATCTTGACATAATTGCCGGGTTCGACATCATATGGTTTCACGTAAGACTCATCCAATGTGACATTACTTGTCCCAAGGTAGAGATTTCCCCCGCCAGGCATGGCGTGCCAGGCGTTGACATAGAGATTTAGAAGTACTTGCTCCATCTGGCTTTGATCCACCTCAACCGTCCACAAGTCTTTTTCGAATCTCCTGTGAATAATAATCTCTTTCTTAGTTCGACCAAACATCCGGGATTGCCTATCGATTAGCTCATTAAGATTGGTCGGCTTGGGTTCGTATCTTCCACCCCTTGCAAACGCGAGGAGCTGTTTGGTCAGATTGGCGCCGCCCTGAACCTGCTTCTCGATCTTCCTCAGCATATCATAATGGGGGTGTGAGTCATCAATGTTCAAGAGCGTCAGAGAGGCGTAGCCCTGAATACCCATGAGCAAGTTATTAAAGTCATGGGCAATCCCTCCGGCCAGCGTACCAATGGATTCCATCTTCTGGGCCTGTACGAGCTTGGCTTCAAGTTGCTTCTGATAAGTAATATCTCTCACTATAAAAGAGACGCCAATTATGACTCCCTCACTGTCTTTGATCGGAGAAAGTGTTAGCTCCACATCAATTAACCGGCCATCTTTTGTCTCTCTTATTGTTTCGTAGTGCTCAATTATTCCTCCTCCGCTAATTTGCTCAATAGCGAGGTTACACGCTTTTCTTCGTTTCTCCGGAACGATAATATCTATGAAATTTCCCACGGCCTCTTTTTCCTCGTAGCCAAAGATCCTCTCGGCCGCTTTATTCCAACTGGTAACCCGACAATCAAGGTCTGTGCCGATAATGGCATCCCGGGAGTGGCGAACAACGCTGGCCAGGTATTCAATCTCCTGACGCGCCTTTTGTCTTTCCGTGATATCCCTCATCACGTGAATAACCTCTCGAACTTTCCCGTACCTGTCAACGATAGGATAATAATAGATCCGTAGATGCCGATTCAGGTGAGGCTCCCATAGTCTACCGGTGTGAGAATCACGGTTTTTGACCACCAGAGGCCGGGGGCAAAACTCTGGCACACGGCCAGTGCCGTGGAGGAGCTTGTAACATTTTTGGCCGATAATATCCGTTAGGTCTTTTCCTACCAGTTTGGATAGGGCTTTATTCGCCCTCTGAACGGTATAGGTCTTATCCACCAGAAAAATAGCATCTTCAATGGCGTCAAATGTTTCCTCCCAGTCCTCCTTTGCTTCCCGGATGTTTGTCATCAGCTCTTCTGTTTTTTCCCGGGCTATCTTTGCCTCAGTCACGTCTCGTATGATCCCTTCATAACCAAGCACATTCCCTTTTTCGTCTTTTCTTGCAGTTGATGTGACCAAAACGGAAATTCTGGTTCCGTCTTTCTTTTTGAACTCAACCGCGTAATCCTTTACAAAGCCGTCTCTTTCGATCCTTTCTTGAAATCGCTTCCTGTCATTCGGGTCATCATATAAGACCTCCGCGGATTCTATGTCTAAAAGTTCTTGCTTACTGCCGTATCCTAAGAGCTCAACGCCTGCCTGGTTGACATCGATAAATCTTCCTTCCCGGGTGGTCATGTAGATCATGTCTTTGGAGTCATCGAATATCCTGCGATATTGTTTCTCTGATTCCTTTAGCTGCCGGGTCTTGTTCTCAAGATCCCTTCTCAGGTCGACTTGACTCAGGCAGTGTGCGATCGTATTTAATATCTCTTGGGACTCAAAGGGCTTTTCAATAAAATCATAGGCATTGAGGCGGAAGGTGGTGATGGCCCTCTCTTTATCGGCATAGCCGGTAATCATAATGACTTCCGTATCCTTATGCATCTCCTTTATCCTGGCCAACACCTCGATTCCATCCATGTCGGGCATGATGATATCTAAAATCACCAGGTCAAAGTCTTGAGCGGCTATGATTTCCAGGCATTCTGAGCTGTTTGAGGCAGTTGTCACCTCATAGTCATGGTCTCGGAGCAAACCGCCCAGGGACTTCCTTATCTTTTCTTCGTCATCGCATACTAAGATCCTGTGAGGGGATGCCATCTTTTTCCTCCTACCTAACCCGGACAAGCCGGAACCAAAAAAAGATAAATCTATCACGAAAACACGAAAGTACGAAGACACGAAAGCCTGAATGTTGTTTTATT
>JAQYWL010000172.1 GCA_030145035.1 Desulfobacteria bacterium
CCAGGGGGGTCCTGAAGGTGAGTTCAAAATCGATAAAGGAAACCTGGCAGATTTTCATAATAACCAGCCGAGTGAAAACAGGAAGCCGAATACTGCCATGAGCCGTGCCGTGCCTGCTAAGGCATCATTTAGTACATGGCCATCGGCAACTGTGAATACCTTTCTTATAACGGGAATGGCAGGAAAGATGTAGAGTACGGCCAGTATCGCCCAGCCATGCCTCCCTTCTACGAAATAGATGATTATCGGAAGCAACATGGCGCCACAAATCATTACCAGATATTCGGCTTTGGCAAAACCTGCGCCAAACCGTACTGCCAAGGTCTTTTTCCCGCTCTTTCTATCGCTTTCCATGTCCCGAAGATTGTTCACGATTAAGATCGCCGTGGCAATCATCCCCAGGGCAAACCCTGCCAGCACCACGGCCCTGTTGATTTGCCCCGCAAAAATGTAGTATGTTCCCCCCACAGCCACAGGACCGAAAAATATCAGTACAAGTATATCCCCCAGACCGATATAACCCAATGGAAACGGCCCGCCAGTATAAAGCACGGCAAATAAGATCGATAATAGTCCGATAATCAAAATTGGCCATCCTGCTCGCCAGACCAAATAAATACCCACCAGAAATGCCAGGACGAATACCGTTGTCGTAGCAACTTTCATTTGATGCGGTGTCACGAGTCGAGCCTGAGTAACCCGCATGGGCCCCTTCCGTCCTTCATTATCTGCCCCTTTTTGGAAGTCAAACAGATCATTGGCAAAATTTGTTCCAACTTGAATCAGCACGGCCCCTGCCACTATGGCGAGAAAGGATACCATGTGAAATTTCCTGGCTTCCAATGCCATGGCTGTGCCAACGATCACCGGAATAATACCTGCCCACAAGGTCTTAGGCCTTGCGGCCAACAACCAGATTTGCCAAGTTTTGTATTTGTGTATTTTTGGGTTCAAAATCATATTACGGCAAGACACTCTTGGCGAAGCTCCTTTGTTGTACTGATAGTCCGACACATCTTCTCCCATTTTTTCTGGAGATTCAGATAGTGGTTGAACACATTGTACTGTGGTACTGCATCGGTTCTCATTAAGAGAATGTTGTTCAGAAACTCCCCTGCAGATTTTTCGTCATGGGCGTGCTGTGCCAGCATGGTAGACGCCCGTGAAATTTTGTCCTCCAGGTCTTCACCAAGAAAACTCCCGGGATAGAGCATCAATTCCTCGACAGAGACATAATCAATGTGCTCCATGGGGGTTTGCTGGCGGAGCTTCGCCCTTTCGTAGATAAAGCGGTATATATCCTGCCGGAGCCTCTTCCACAGGGGATGGAGTGGTGGAGGGGGATCGTGCACGACATACAATTGATTGTCAAAAAAGATAGAGAACCTGAACATCATGGCATTGATGACATAGTCCATGTCTTCGCCCCGCGGAATACGGACATCAAAAGGAATAGTAGTAAAAAGGGGGCGTGTGAGTACAAGGCATCCGCCAAGTACCAGGGGGGTTAACTTAATGCGGGGTTGTGTCTCTACAAGGCGACAAAGTGCCTCATTCAATAAGTGTTCCAAATCCCAAAAGGCCTTCCATGGTTCGGGCTTTATGCTCCGGCGGTAGGCCTTTTGCGGGTCAACGTAATAACCCCCGACGCCAGCAACGATCTTCCCCTCTACGCTCTTTCCCAGATACTCCCTTGCTCTATGGAGAAAAAGAGGATCGTCAACATATTCGTCGTCATCCACAAAAACAACCTCTTCGGCACCCAGAATCTGGGCCACGATCAGCCCCGCATTCCTGATATTTGCATACCCATCCACACACAGGAAATCGAGGGCATCCTGATCACAAAAACCTCGGAAAATCTCTTGCACCTTCGTCAATAGCGTATTGGGGAAAAGTAGGATCTTTATCCCGGTTTTCTCGGCCACCTTCTTGATGATCCCGGCCACCGTTTGGTTGGTTTGCTCCTGATTTTCAGGGAAATCGGTACCAGTGACCACCAGGACATGAAAGTCCTTTTCTTTGAGAATATTCAAACTCGTCAACACTTTTTCAAGTCTGGAGCCTGTATGACCAAATTGCTGGTCAAAGGATCTCTGATTCACGGATTGTGATTCCATGGGGTCTACCTTTGTCCAGTAAGAGGGGATGACAATTAATGTGCTCATGGTAAGAGTGTGCTCATAGCAGTAACCTCCTAACGCGGATAAACCGGAGCCAAAAAGAAGTGCCTAAAGTCTGAAGTGCTTTAGATCACTTTGCACTTGTTCATTTTCTGCCAGAAAAAACACGAACTTCGCAACTAACAGGCTAGGTAACCCTAATGGATCATTTTACAATTGTTATTAATTTCACTCGCCTTTCTCTTAAGTGCCAGGGCAAAGGCATCCCCCTTTTTTGCACTCTCTCTTAGCCTTATCATTAGATCATAATAAAAACGCCAGGCCTTTATCTGTTTGGCCACCCTGGTCTTGGTGTCTCTACAATAACGCTCTTGGAAGAATGCTATCTTGCTTAACCGCCTTAGCCCCTCTTTTTGGTATATAATGTCCTCCCTGTTTCTTCCCCCTTTCCCTGCTACAGATAAGACAAAACGTGTGAGGGCTAACAGACCCGGGAAAGGCTGAATAAATGATGCAGTAAAAAAGTTAAGAGTCTTTCTCACATCTTCAAAATCCCATCCCTTAATTTCACAAAGCGCTCGGGCTAAGTAAGAAAAATGCCATATTCTCTCCAGGTCATATATCTTCCTATAAGGCTCTGCTATCTTGATGGACTCGGAAGCAAAGAATTCTTTTTCGTGAATCATGTGCAGACCAGGGAAATAGAGATACCTGAGGAGGTTTCCATCGTATTCATCAAAAAGAACTGACAGGAGATAAGCCTGGTCCTCGGCCCGGTGAACATGGGCGTCCACAAAAGGGGCATACCGTTCCAGCGCCTCTATCAAGAACCCGGTGGTGCCGCCAGTGACAAACGTGCGCATGTACGGATATTCATTGAGTATCTTTAGTGCCCTCCACTGAACCTCGGGAGGAAATGCCTCTCCCCGAGTAATCAGGGACTGC
>JAQYWL010000532.1 GCA_030145035.1 Desulfobacteria bacterium
ATCCAGAAAACTCACAGGATTGTCGACTTGCCCGGACTTATTGAGAAGATACTCGGAAAGTCTTCAACTTATTGAAATTATAGCGTGTTATTAGCTTGGCTACAGTTCCGAGGAAGGAATGATGGAATATTCCAACATTCCATTGTTCCAATTGCGGAGCGAAGCGGGGCTAAGTTCACATGGTTGAGATATGGGTTTTTCTGAAATCCGAAATACCGTTCAAAGGGTGATGACTCAAGGGGATGTTGCTGCTTCGGCCTTTTCATCACCTTTTGAATGGGTGCTTTACGCATGTTCCAAAGTATACCAACTGGCGGCAAGATTTAGAATACATCTATACGAGAAAGGTATTCTTGAGCAGAAGAGCCTCCCATGCAAGGTTGTATCGATAGGCAATATAACCGTGGGCGGCACTGGAAAGACTCCTATGGTGGAGTATGTAGCAAATTTATTGAAAGGGCTTGGTTTAAAGGTGGCTGTCATCAGCAGGGGATATGGTGGTTATGCACAACGTTCCGGAGGAATTGTTTCAAATGGCAAGACCACATTCATGGAACTGCGGGCATCGGGTGACGAACCGCAACTCCTCGTTTCAAAGCTAAAGGGGATACCTTTGCTCGTAGGAAAGGACCGCTATCAGGCTGGCAGACGGGCCATTAGAAGATTTGGCACATCAGTCTTAGTCCTTGACGATGCGTTTCAGCACTTGCCTTTGAAAAGGGATCTTGACCTATTGCTTTTGGACGGCACACGGCCTTTTGGCAACGGCCATTGCATTCCAAGGGGCACACTGCGGGAACCTGCGGAACAGATAAAACGAGCCAGTACCTTCGTCCTGACTCGATGGACAGGGGAGAGCAATTTGACTCGAGAGCGCTCTATGATTGAGGCAAATGTCCAGGGTCGTCCGATTTTCAGGTGCGTGCATGTACCTGAAATGCTGCTTGTAGCTGGCCGAAAAAAGCCCCTCGATCTATCAAACTTGAAAGGACGAAGGCTCTTTGCGTTTTCTGGCATTGCCCGAAATGAGTGCTTTCGTGAAACCATTTCCAAGCTTGAAGGCTGTCTCGCTGGCTTCCTAGAGTTTCCAGACCATCATCGGTACGCCCATCACGATCTGAGGCTCATTTGGAAAAGGGCCAGGGACCTGAATGTGGAAAAGATTATTACGACTGAGAAGGATTACGTCAATATTCGGACTGAGATTCCATCAGCGCTGCAACTCTTAGTCCTGGCGATTTCCATCTCGTTTGGGGATGATACGGAAGCCTTTACAAGCTATTTAAAGAGGCAAATTATCCGTTAGACTCATCTCAAAATAGGGATCTTAAAAGGCTTACGCCTGAACTCCTATGGTTGTATCTTCCGGAGTTAATCCCTGGCCCAGACCTGGATTATAGGCTTGGTAGATTAATTTGAGCATGTAGCGCCAGGGCAGGCCGTAAGGATTTTATTCAACCTCCCCCTTTCTTAAAGGGGGGCCGGGGGGGGATTTTACAACACAGAGGCCATTAGAACGGTATTGGTATGAATCTGGTAATGCGCCGGGTTAAAAGCTGTCATATAGACAAAAGATGGGAATAGGGGGTGAGGCAAGGTGAAGTCCTTAGTGACAGGGGCGGCCGGGTTTATCGGATCGCATTTGTGCGAATATTTGATTGAAAAAGGATTTGAGGTTGTAGGTATCGATAATTTTGCGGATTACTATTCCAGATCGATAAAGGAAGGAAATATTGCTGGCCTGAGAAAGAATCAAAATTTTGAATTTGTTGAAGCAAGTCTTCTTGAGGTCGATTTGGCAGAACTTTTGGACGGGATTGATGTCGTCTTTCATCAGTCGGCCCAGGCGGGTGTGCGGGCGAGTTGGGGCCAAACCTTTAAGATTTACTCTGATAACAATATTCTTGCGACCCAGATGCTCCTTGAGGCATGCAGGGAAAGTCCGGTCAGGAAATTCGTTTATGCCTCCTCTTCTTCGGTTTACGGGGATACCAAAGATCTTCCGATGAGGGAATCTTCCCTGCCGTGTCCGGTTTCCCCGTATGGTGTTTCAAAGTTGGCTGCCGAACACCTGTGCCGTCTTTACCATAAGAATTTTGGGATACCAGCGGTCTCACTGCGATATTTCACGGTTTATGGTGCCCGGCAGCGGCCGGACATGGCCTTTCATCGCTTCTTTCGATGGGCACTGGACGATAAACCTCTTGAGGTATATGGGGACGGCGAGCAGAGCAGAGACTTTACACATGTGACCGATATTGTGGAAGCCAACTGGCTGGGTTTCGAAAAAGCTCTTCCCGGCGAGGTATTCAATATTGGGGGAGGCTCACGCATTACTCTGAACGAGGTCATTGAGATCATAAAAGAGATAGTGGGCCGTGAGCTTGAGGTGCAGTATCAAAGCGTGCAAAAGGGAGACGTGCGGCACACTTTTGCGGATATGACCAAGGCGAAAGAAAAACTGGGATATAAGCCGAAAGTGGCTATTCACGATGGTCTCCAGACGGAATATGAGTGGATCAAAAACATAGCACAGGCGCTCGGTTAACTCGGTTTGACTGGTCACGGCTCTTATCTCTCGCAGAGCGCACGGAGACTCATGGTTTTTGAGCTGAATCCTTGAGAGGAGGATTCAACTCAAACAGCCATCCCTCACGTTGCTTGGGAGATCTGCAATGGTTATATGCCCCGGCAGGGGCTGATTGTTTGGCCTGATTTTTCCCCTCAAAAAATCAGGCCAAGAAAAAAATCTCAGTGATCTCTGAGGGCTCGAGCGACTGAAGGGAGCGGGCGAGAAAACCCATCGTCGCATACCAATCGGAAAGGAGGGTACAATTATGGCAATCAGCCAGGAGTTACTGGATATCTTGGCCTGTCCAAAGTGCAAGGGGGACATTTATCTGAACGAGACAAAAGATGGCCTCATCTGTGATAAGTGCAAACTCCTTTATGAAATAAAGGATGACATTCCCATTATGCTCATCGATGAGGCCAAGCCGATAGAAAGCTGAAGGCCGGAGGCTTGAAGTCCGTCTCCGGCGCAACCGCTGGTCCTCCAAACGCGGATGTTCCATTTTTTGGCTGGCTCAAAGCTGAAGGCTCAGGGCAGATTTTTGGGCAAGTTTAATAAGGATTTCTTTGCATATTGTTGTTACCATTGGTGTCTCTTGCGCTCGCCTGTAAGATCTTTCTTCACTCTTAGATAAGTCCTCTTGACGCAGTGCGACGCCTTCTCAATGAATGTCCTGTTGTAATACTGCCGGTCTTCATCGGCCATATTTTCGAGCCTTCTATCATACTTCAACTTTACCCAGGCGTTGAAATCAAATTTCCTTGCAAGGTTATAGAGATAGCGATTTAGAGGTGCAAAACCCGGTTTCCTGACGATGGCCACCCCAAAGTCGATCACACAGGGCCTCTGTCCTTCGACGACGAGAAGGTTGTCCTTTTTCTTGAGATCGCCATGCGCCACCCCTGCTTTGTGCATCTCTTTGATCAGGTTCAACAGGGTTTCGAAAAACATACCGCGATCCGTAATCTGAGCCTTCCGTACCGGAACCCCGTCGACGCATTCGAGCACCAGATAGCATCCATCGAGAAGGCCGTAACAACGCGGTACGCCGCTTACTTCAGATAGCCTGGAGTAAGTCCTGTACTCGTTGCGTAACATCAGCCGGCGAATGAGTCTGCCAAACCCCCACCCCATAGGAGCCTTGAGTATTAGACGCTGATCTTTGCCTTCATACAGATAGACATCGCCCTGATAACCGTGGCTAATAACGTTCGACCTAATTTTGACGCTCGCCCTGACCCACTGAAGGAGTTCGCTTTCGGTGAGGTTATCCATATCCCTCAACATCGCCACCACTGGGGGATCAATGGAGCCCCGAGTAGAGGAAGTACAGCCAAAACAGGAGAAAGAGGGCAATGACAGGCTCGCCGTTGTGCCGCAGGCTTTGCCTGAACGACCATCTGCCACGTTGGCCGGGGCGATATGGGGTGAGACGTGGAATAAGCGCTCGGGTTCCTTTGCGCCATTGCTCCCACTCCTCTTTAAACCTGCGATGAAGCTTTTCATCTTCTCGACGGATGGCAGGAGGATAAAAGGCGAGCAAGACCGCTGTCAACAGGGGAAGGCTCCACCATAAACCGGAGGCAAGGGAAAACCCAAATCCCAATGTGAGGTTGCCCACATAGAGAGGGTGCCTGACATATGCGTAAGGCCCGTCGGTGGCAAGGGCCTTATTCTTCTTGATATGTCCCGATGCCCACAAGCGCGCTGCAACACCCAGGATAACCAGCGCTGCACCAGGAACAAACAGTATGCCCTTGGGTTCGCCTGCGGCACTGACCAGGATGATAAAGCCGATGCCAAGGAATTGGCGGAATCGTTCCCGGTGGTATCGAATATCATGAAGGAATCGCTGTAACCCGAAAGCTATTGCCATTGCTAATTCTCCGTAGTAAAATAGTCCGAGATGACTCCCATAAATGGATTATATTTTATTGCATAATGACTCATTCCCTGATTCACAAAATTCCGGGAAATTTCTTTATCCTCCTCATAAATACTATCTGCTTTCTTTTCCCATGACTGTGAGTCTAAAGCCACGATCTCTTCCACTTTTTTTCTGTAAAAGTCGGCTACAGGAAGATCTGAATAGGCGTTCACAAACCAGGGCATAACACGCCCAACCTTTTTTAGAAAAAGATTATGTTTCTCTCCAAAATCCAGGCAGGAACCTTCAGTAAAGTTTACCAGGTGAGTCATCTTTTCATAATCAATATATCCGATTTTAGCACTTAATTCATAAGCTTTAGTGCCGGGGAAAGGGAAAAAAAACGACCAGCGATAACGACCCGGTTTGGCTTTTCCCATTAATCTTACAGTGGCCATTACATCTTCATAAGTCTCGTCGGGTAGCCCGATCATTAAGAAAACAGAAGCGTGTAGTCCAAATTGATGGGCAGTCCGGATTGATTCGACGATCTTTTTGTTTTTCATATGCCGCTGGAGAACCTGTCTACGAATTCGGTCACTTCCGCTTTCTACTCCAAACTTGACAATTTTACAACCAGCTTCAGCCAGACAGCGTGCTCGCTCTTTGTCAAAAAAGCCCACATGGGCGTTTACCACAAAAGGAATGGAAGAGACATTTTTATAAGCCTGGCAAAACTCTGTTACATACGGTCGATAAAAGGTGAAAAGATCGTCATCAAAAATAAACATTTTGATATTTCGATAATTGGTGAGAAGATACTCGATTTCGACAATCATCTGTTTTACATCAAAATGTCTGATATAATTAAGCCGTTTAAAACTACAATTAAGATCCTTTCGATACTGCGTTACCATTTGGTGATTAAAGCAGTACGTACAGGAAAAGGGGCATCCACGGGAGGCCATCAAACCAACCCAGCCATTTTTGGCATCAATAATCTTTTGAAAATCGAAGACGTCATAGTCTTTAAAAGGCAACTTGTTGAGATCCGGTAACGGTCTCACAGGATTAATCTGAATTCTTCCATTTTGAATCAACCCCAGATTCCTTACTTCTGCAACATTTTCTTTCCTGCCAATTTTTTCTATAAATTCCAGAAAAGCCTCCTCCGCTTCTCCGCGAAAAATATAGTCAAATGAACTTGTTTGTAAAATTTCTCCTGCTTTAGCCATGGCGTGAATTCCACCACATACCAGCGGAACAGAAGTTGCTTCACGTGCCCAGTCAGCAAGTTTCTTTGCATAAGGCCATTGATTCGTAACGACTGAAAAACCCACTGTATCCGGAGCTATCTGTCTTAGTCTGTTTATGAATTCTTCTTTAGAAGGCAAGGGCGCGATATCTTCGCAAAGCTGCCATAAATCTACGATGTGCCCGGCTTGTTTGAGCACCGCAGACATATGGGCAATACCATAATGAAATCCCAGTTGGGAGCCAGCGTTAGGATAAATAAAGAGTATCTTCATGTTTTACCAATTAGAGGTTACGCATCTTTCTTGCATGCATAATACGCGTAATTATGTCATCCACATCAATTATGCTAGGATCTGTTAAGGTGTCTACGTGTATTATATGGCTAGTATTTGGCCCATACGCACTCCAGCGCCGGATGAAACGCATATTG
>JAQYWL010000285.1 GCA_030145035.1 Desulfobacteria bacterium
CCCCTATGGGGAAATTAACAGTTAACAACCACCCCTAAAAAGGGTCTATTAGCCTCTCGCAGAGCGCGCAGAGTTCACAAAGTCTATTTGATCTGAATTCCTGAGAGGGGAATTCAGATCAAACTGCCATCCCGCTCACGCGGGACATGTTCTCTGAGCCAAATGTTTACGTCGCTGACCAATGATGACATGCCCCAGGTTAAAGATGTCCGCGTCAGGCGGACTGAGCGTTTTGTCTGATTTTTCCCCTCAAAAAATCAGACAAAGTATTTGTCTCTGAGACCTCTGTGGACTCGAGCGACCGAAGGGAGCGGGCGAGAGAATCCCGTGATCGGTTAGAAAACAGATGACTGGTCAATCATGTTGGCATTATATCGCCAGAGGGAATCGGCAACGACCCCCGCTGATTTTTCTGCACGGATTTATGGGCATATCATCGGATTGGCTGGAAATTGCGAAAAGATTTGAAAGTGAGTATTATTGCATCCTGCCGGATCTTCCGGGGCATGGAAAGTCGATAATCGGAACCATGGCAGAACCCCTTGATTTTGATTTTGTTGCCCTGGGGCTTGTGAACTTGATGGTGGAATTACATCTGAGATCTGCGGCTCTGGTTGGATATTCGATGGGTGGAAGAGTGTCGCTTTATACCGCAACAAAATATCCGGAAAGGTTCAAGGCCCTGGTGCTGGAAGGCGTTAACCCGGGTCTCCAGGATGATAAGGAAATAGATGACAGGCTGGTTTTGGATCACCGGATGGCAAGAGAGATGGAAAAGGTGGGTATTGCCCGGTACACGGAGATCTGGTACGAGACAGATCTCTTTAAAACCTTGAGAGAGCATCCGGAAAAGTTGACTAGGATAAAAGCTGCCAGAAAAAATAACGATACGGCCTGGATGGCAAAGGTGCTTCGTGAACTGAGTGTGGGAAGGCAACCCTCTTTGTGGGATAAACTTGATGCGCTGGATATGCCTGTCTTGTTGATTGCAGGCGACCTGGACCACAAGTATAGAAATATTGCCTACAAAATGAAAGATTACCTCAAGGATTCTCAAGTGCATTTGATACCTGAAACAGGACATAATACGCACCTGGAGGCTCCTGAAAAATTCGGGCAGACTCTGGCGGATTTTTTGAAGGAGAAGTACCTAACCCTCATAAACCGGAAATACGAAGCACGAAATCCGAAATCCGAAACAAATTCAAATGACCCAACAACTAAATCCAAAACAGAAGGATTAAAGACACTGCGGGTATAGATTTCCAAAGCCGTCTTAGCCTTTCATAATCAAACTCGAATATCCATAACGCGTAAAAACGAATAACGTTTTGAACATTTGATATTCGGATTTGTTTCGGATTTCGATATTCGATATTCGGATTTATTCACCAAATACAAAATGCTTTACCGGACCTGATAGAAATTTTCCTGCAAAAAAAGACGAAATTTATTGGTGAGGTACTATATGAGCATCGTTAACTGGACCAAAGCACGAGAGTTTGAAGAGATTGAGTACGAAAAGGCAGAGGGCATCGCAAAGATTACCATAAACCGTCCCCATGCGCGAAATGCCTTCCGGCCTTTAACGATTAAGGAAATGCAGCTTGCCTTTGAGGACGCCCGCGAAGATTCGAATATCGGGGTGATTATCCTGACAGGAAAGGGGAAAGAGGCCTTCTGCTCGGGTGGTGACCAGAAAGTACGTGGAGATTCCGGGTATAAGGATGGCACGGGTGTTCACCGGCTGAATGCTTTAGACCTCCAGAGACAGATCAGAACCATGCCAAAGCCTGTGATTGCCATGGTTGCCGGATATGCGGTTGGCGGGGGGAATGTTTTGCAGATGCTGTGTGATTTGACCATTGCGGCAGATAATGCCGTTTTCGGCCAGACCGGGCCCAGAGTAGGGTCTTTTGACGGCGGTTATGGTTCCAGCTATATGGCCAGAATAGTCGGTCAAAAAAAGGCGAGGGAGATCTGGTTCTTGTGTCGGCAATACAATGCCCGGCAGGCCCTGGAAATGGGCCTGATCAATCATGTGGTTCCCTATGAAAAATTGGAAGAGGAAACAATAAAATGGTGTAAGGAAATATTGATGAACAGTCCAATGGCCATAAGATGCCTCAAAGCGGCAATGAATGCGGATTGCGATGGTCAGGCCGGGCTTCAGGAATTGGCAGGCAATGCCACCATGCTGTTCTATATGACAGACGAAGGCCAGGAGGGCCGCAATGCCTTCTTGGAAAAAAGAAAGCCCGACTTTTCCAAATTCACCAGGAATCCTTAACTCGCTCTATTATTGCTTTATTTATAAAGAATATTAGCTTAATGCAAAGTTTCCGTTAATATGATTTTGAACCCAAAAATCCACTAAAGGTACGGAGGATTCATGATGATCATCGGCGTGCCAAAAGAGATTAAAGATAACGAGTACCGCGTGGGTATAACGCCAGGAGGAGTCCGCTAAGCCCTACCGTGTGATTTAAAGTGTTGATAGGCCTGGTACATAAATGTTCTTAAGGCCGCCTCCCTCCCGGGTTGAAACGAGCCATCATATGAGACATCAATGTAGGGGGTATTTAGCCTGGCCATTAATGGCTTGGCAATGGAGGAGGTAACATTGCTCGGCATGCAGGTAAAGGGGAATATGTTTACAATCCCGTTGTATCCCATGTGGGCATACTCTAAGGCTGTTGAGATACTAAGACATGCCTCAGTCCCAACCTCAAAGGAGAAGGTATTGTTCTTTCTTAATACCTTGTCCAGATGGCCTATCTTGTGGTCTTTCTCAATATCGATATAATTCCGGGCCATTCGGTAAGCCTTTGTCTGTTGCCTGTACTGATGGAAGAGGGTGAGATTGTATTTCAGATACCTTAAGAGAGATTCCTTTATCTCTTTTAACCTAAATTTTTTGAGGTTTAACCTTATGGCAATCTTGGCCAATCTTACCTGATCATAGGTTGTATAGTTTACCCATTCAGCGATGGAGGCGTTAATTGCCTCGGCACCAAATTTTTCAAGTGTTCTGATGGTATCTTGATTAGATTTAAGGTGTGACCTAACATAGATTTCTCCCACCACACCTATGAGGGGTTTTTGGGGAATATCGGGGTCAATAATCCCTTTCCCTTCCCGAACAATTTCTACTAAATCGTTAAGAATACCAGAGAGAGATTTTTCGCATGAATGTTTAGAAAACGATTCGGTCATTCGCCCCATTGTCTCATCAATAAACTTGTCGGCCATTCCTTCCGCTCTCTCATATGGTCTAATCTTCCACAACAGCCTGTCCAGTATATCACCTACGACCATGGAAAGATAAGCCGCTTTCCTAAAATCTCGCATCTTTTCTTTTGGTATCAATCCGTCCAGTGAATAGGCATCCTCTGAGCTCAGAGAGGCAATCTTCACCCTGTCTAAATCCGGGAAGGTATCAAGGACTATCCTGTGATACTTATTATACATACCAAACCTGCAGGGACCATCGGACTCCGGCATAAAATACACATAGTTCTCAGGATTAAACCTATTTCCAAGTCTCTCTCTTTCCTTTTTCATGAATAGAAGTATATCCCCAAGGGTTACAACACATGGAAAGCACTCCTTGCCGGACGTGAATTCTTTTCCCAGATCAAGACCTTCATATGTCTCCATAACAGAGGCATTTATTCCAAAACTGCGGAAGACCCCTGCCAAAAGATGAGCCCCGATCCTGTTCATCTCCGGAATCAGGAATCTCTTTCCTTGAACGTTAAACTGTCCAACCCTCTCTGATATGACCCTAAACGTGTCTAATTGATATACTTTTTTCATTTTTTTAAGATGCGACAGCAGTGAATTTTGTGGTTTGAGCTTGTACAGCTTCAATTTTCTGTACAGATTGTATTACGTTTTTGAATGCTTCGAGCCTTGTCATAGCACCTGCCACGGCAGTGTGTTCATCCAATTCCAGGATGAGATAAGGCTTGTCTCCCATTATATATTTAAAAAAGTGCTCGTTAAAAGAATCCGGGCCACAGCTGAAGTTGGTCAGATGGAGACCAAAGAAGTCCGGGGTATTCTTTATTAGCTTGGCGGCCTTTAATATCCGGGCGCCCATGGCCCAATACATCTTCGGGAAATCAGATAGATCAATATCTCTGAGATCAAAAAAGTCCATGGGCAGCGCTGTTATGCCTATTTTGGACAGATTCTGTCCAAGTCTAAGATTCAACTTCTCATCATAGAGGTTATATGGTCTACCGGTAACAACAATTAGGGGTTGGTTATCTCCCAGGGAAGAAGTGATTTCAGCACCTTTTTTATACATCTCGTTTTCAAAGTCCTGCTGCCTAGTAATTGCCACATCTAATGCCTCTTTGATCTTATTCAGACTTACCCCTAAAGTCTTGCCGATCTGTTCATGTAATTCCACGCTTAATAGATCCGGGTCATATTTGAGGTGGACAGTAAGATTTAGGGTCTCGCTATCCTTTAGCTCCAATGCCGCCTTTAGCATATACTGATTTCCTTGAACCAGGGGGCAATAATAACTGTTTTTCTCTTCATCTTTAGAGGGAAGATTAATTATATTTGGGAGAAATAGGTATCGAGTATTGCCTACTAAATCTATGACATGACCATGCGAGACCTTAACCGGATAACATGTCTCGGTTGTCATTGATTCAATACCCAATTTTGAGATACGATTATTAGTTTTTGGTGTTAATACAAGCCTAAGTCCCAGTTGATCAAAAAAGCTTGCCCAGAAAAGGGCCATCTGCTGGTTATATAATGCCCTCTGCATCCCAACGGTCGGCCTCCCATCGATTTTGAAGATGGCTCTGCTATCCCCCTTATCACCCTTCTTCAAATCTCCCAGATCGTAGTAAAGACCTTTGAGATGTCTTTGCCAGATAGCATCTCTCAATTTAAAATAATCCTCCTTTTTTTCGCTGTAATGGCCCCTTATTTCATACCTGCCACACTCCCCTCCCCATATACTCTTTCTGCCACTAAAGTTATATACCTTCAATTTGCATTCGTTATGGCACAGTCGGTCTGCATGGCATATTGTCTCTTTGTAATCGAGTTTGTCATTGATTGCCGCATCGAGCCCCCTGAAAGAAGATGCCTCTCTATTTTCTTTCTCCATCTTTTCCTGTACACTGATAGCAGCCCCAAAGCCGCCGAGCACCTCCCTGTGTTTGGGTATTAAAAGACCCTTTTCGAGTACCGCCTCAAACGCGGCTACTATCGCCCTGTTTAGAGAAGGACCGCCCAGGAACATTATCCTGTTGCCTATCTTTTTGTTTCCAACTACTCTATACAGGTAGTTATAAACAATGGCATAACAAAGGCCGGCGATAAGATCATTTTTTTGTCCACCTTTTTGCGCATAAGATACAAGATCAGATTCCATAAAGACAGTGCATCTTTCGGTCAATTTGATAGGATTTTCTGACGATAGGCCTATGTCCTGGAATTCTTCAACAATGTTTATTCCATTCTTATTTGCCAGCTCATGCAGAAAGCTCCCTGTTCCGGCTGCACACACCTTGTTCATGTCAAAGTCAAGTGGATAGGTATTGGAAATAGAGATGTACTTACTATCCTGTCCCCCTATCTCAAAAATGGTATCTATTGCAGGGTCAATTTCAACAGCGCCCCGTGCATGAGCAGTTATCTCGTCGATAATAAGGTCTGCATTAAGGAAATCACCAACCACCATTCTTCCTGAACCTGTAGTTGCTACCCCTTTGATATCTATCCGGTTTCCGAATCTATCGCTTAATGTCGTCAAAAGATTCTGGGTTACTTCAATAGGTTTGCCCATTGTCTGGCGATACTCCTTATCTATAATTTCTCTATCTTCATTGATAAGGGCATATTTGGTAGTTGTCGAACCTATATCGATCCCCAAAAATACAGGAATCTGTCCCATGGCCTTGGGCTGTGTTTTTACCTGATTATCTGCTGGAAAGTCTGTCTTGATCAGTTGCAATCTCGGTGCTGCTGAAAATGAAAACGATCCCTTTTTTGCCATGGATTCAAGTTCATTCAGATCAGGCTTAGTGACTATATCTAACTCTTTGGCCTGAAGAGCAACCCCTAAGGCACCAACAGAGGTAAAATGTTCGGGAACAATGAGTTCGGGAAAATGATCTTTGAAGGCCTTCACCTGAAGCTCGTTAGCTGCTAAACCACCAATAAAGATTATATCTTTGGGTAGCACCCGGTTAGAGACAATGGTGCTTAAGTAGTTGGACGCATTTCCAACATGTAGACCGGTAATGATATCAGCGAGTTTTTCACCCTTATTCTGGAGGTGGATCATATCTGACTTGGTAAAGACCGTGCATCGACAGGCTACCCTTGAAGGGTTTTTACTTTTAAGGCCCAGTCTAATAAAATCTTTTAGGATCTTACTAATATGAGCCTCTGATACATCCATCTCTTTCCCGTATATAGATGATGCCAATCTTTCTGCCTGTTGCTCAATAAAGGATCCTGTACCAGAGGCACAGGGACCATTTGTGTTGAAATCATCAAGTTCCCAGTTGCCCCCGTGATGACTGAGAATATATAAGGCAGTATCCTGTCCACCCATGCTGATGATTGTCCTTACGTCTGATTGTAAGAACACGGAACCAAGGATCTGAGCAATAGATTCAAACTCATAAAATCCACCTATCCTGTCACTTATTATTCTTCCATGATTTCCAGTAAAGGCCAGTGCCCTTATTTTTTCAAAGGCAAAACGGCCATACAGCTCATTGATGATCTCAAAGACAGATGCCTCCACCCTGCCAAAATGTCTCTTGTAAGGGGATTCGTAAACTAATTCTCCATTGTTATTGATCACAACGGCGTTTACGCTTACAGAACCGGCGTCAATTCCAATATGATAATTTTCCATAACTGATCCCTTTTCCACTTTTTCCTTATTATTCATTGGTAACCGTTCACGGGATGGCGTGTTTCTTGGAACGGCTTGGCGGAAACCCTTCGTTTTTCCCCAGTTTTACTGATACTGATACAGACCATGATGGATTTTAGTCGACCTACATAGCACGGAACGTTCGTTCAAGAAAGCCATAATTTTACGGTCCCCAAAGTTTCCCGTGTGATGGATGCAGCGGATACGAACCTATCTGTGGATATAACGGGCCGGACCATGCCAAGCGATTGACTTTATTCAACAATCTCGCCAAATATTCGTCATCAAGGGAATCGAGGAGCCCCCGGTACGGTTCCGATATCATACTGTTGCTCCTCCATGAAAAAACCCAGGCAAAAACAACCTGCCATTGCGGGAAAAACGTGATAGTTTTTTTACACCTGCGGCGGAATGCTTTTCGTTTGCCGCGGCCTGCTCCGTCGAATGCCTGCCCTGTAAGGAAGAATGACTGTATCGGGGCGAAGCCTATTCATCGGGGTCTCCTCTCCGAGGCGTAGGCCTCCGGCCCGGAGGGTCTACGCCCCGGAGGGCTCTACGAGCTGGAGGCCGGCAAACGAAAAAATTACATCTCAGCGTGCTCCGCCTGCCCTGTAAGGAGTACGACTGTATCGGGGCGGCTCTGCGGTGAAAATGACCTTAAGTTCCACCCTTTTATCATGGAAAACAGGCCATTACAACTTGATTGTATAGGAATTTCCTTTTTCCGAGCGGCGAAGTCCCGCCAAGGGCAGCCATTTTGGGGTACTGGTTAGTTGGTCTTTTGTCTGTTCTATGCCAACCACCCGGACAAGCCCCCGAATAATCCTTCTCCCTGATCCAGCAACGGCAGCTTGGCTGTCCCGTGCGGCGATCAGGCATCGCTGAAGATGGCTATGCTGCTGCAAGGCGAATGTACCGAAATCGGCCCCTCTCAGGCCGCCAAGAACTTCAGGTACTCCAAATCGCGTTACTACCAGGTTCGCGAAGCTTTCATCCAACAGGGTGTCGAAGCCCTTATCAACAAGAAGACTGGTCCGAAGCGCAACTACCGCCGTACCTCCGAGGTGACTAAATTGGTTATCCGCGCCCGATTCCTGGACCCCGACGCCAGCGCCAGAAGCGCACCCTCAGCCAGCAGGGCTTTGAGGTAGCCAATGGGCTACCCTTTGTCACCAGTGACTGGGCGGTGCATGACCTGCTTGACGCCCATACCGTGGCCGAAGCACGAGCGCTGCAATTGATGCTCGGTAAGCTGCGCCAAACCTTGGGACACTACTTCAACACTACCCAAAACGTTGGCACTGCGAAGAGTTTTTCAATGCCAACCAAGCTCTTGGTTGGCATCGGGCAGGAATCCTCAACCTCAATATCCGCTATGGACACATGACCATGGCTCTCATCGCACAGGCCAGTATTCATATGCTCCGGCAACAACTGGGGCAGCCCGTATCCAATTGGGATGCTAAGCACTTGGCCCGCGATTTTTTCCACGGACTCGAAGGCGATGTCCGCGTTCACCAAGACACAATAATCGTTACCTATTACAATGCTCCCAACGCTGCGCTCCTGCGCAAGCATTACACAGATCTGCCCGCCAAGTTGCTACGAGAAGGTGTTAACCCAAAAGTGCCATGGCTCTACGACTACAAATTGGATTTTCGTTTCAAATAGCTCTTGACCCGACTTCCTCCAAAAGGCTAAAGTCCAGTAAACCGCTGCCCCAAAATGGCTGCGATAGCGGGACTGCAGTATGTCCGTAAGTACACGACTCCTACTCACCACGACCATTTGCCCCTGCCATTCCCTGCCATTCGGCGGGTGGCACCGTTCAGGCCTTAACCCACCTCAAATCTGCCTGCCCTCTACCCTTACCGCCCTCTTGAGCCGTCGAAGCTTTCAGCGAAGATGCTTGCCTTCGGCTACCCTTCGCCTCCGTCAGGCTGGGTCTGGACTTTGCCCGATACCTGTGTCATAGTATCGGACAGCACCATTTAGCAGCCGGGCCAAGCCCGGCACACAACAATGGGATCAACCTGACTGGTGTTTCGCTACGCTCGATCCCAGCAGGTTATCCCTACTATTCTTCGGCTGAGGACTGAGGAGTTAATATTCTCCCAAGCCCCACACCACCTAGCATCCGTCTGGGCGGACCAGGCGGTTCACAGAGCTGATCCTTCGACTGCGCTCAGGACGCCGTAGCCGGATACAGATTGAAAATGATGTATTTGATTTCAAATAGGTGAAAAAGCAACCAGGGAAAGCAATCATGGCGTTGGAATGAGCAAATGTCAATAATTTCACAGCGTCACCTATTTCTCCTCCAGCGTCACCTATTTCTCCTTTGGATTCGCTTTTTCTAACTTTGGGTTGGACTCGGACGCTTTTCAGCGCCGGTGACCAAATCGTTATGAGAGAGTATCGCAACTTGACCTCTCCTTTAGTGACGTGTAAGATATAAATAACACATGGGAAGAAGGAAGGAGAATTGCAATGAATTCGAACTTAGACAGCGAACTCCATGTGGAGTTGTGCAAACTGCCAATTGAGCAACAGCGCCAGGTATTGGAATTTGCCCGGGCTTTGACTAAAGCGAGAGTTCATGGTGTGAAAGGTCAAGGTTTGTTGCGCTTTGCGGGTAGTATCGAGTCCGAAGATCTTGCGACTATTGCTCAAGCCATAGAAGAAGGTTGCGAGAAGGTGAATCTCGATGAATGGTAGATTCTTACTGGACACTAACATAGTAATTGCCATTTTTGCGAATGATCCTGCTGTCCGCCAATCACTGACCGGTGCCAACGAAGTCTTTGTACCGAGCATTGTGTTGGGTGAGCTCTATTACGGTGCCTACAAGTCGACTCATGCGGATGCTAATATGGCAAAAATAGATGACTTTGCTGGAAGCTGTTCAGTACTTACTTGCGATACAGACACTTCACGACATTACGGAAAAATAAAGAACGCAGTGCGTCTGAAGGGTCGTCCTATCCCGGAAAACGATATCTGGATTGCTGCTATCTCCAAGCAGTATGCTTTGACATTGGTCTCACGAGATGACCACTTTCTGGAAGTCGGTGATTTGATCACTGTTGCGTGGTGATCCTGGCTGGCCCACCTCATAATCCTGCGCTGCAAGGGACGGGCGCGCCAAAGGGGACATTCTTAACTATTTAACTTAA
>JAQYWL010000214.1 GCA_030145035.1 Desulfobacteria bacterium
AACCATTGGCTATTGACGATTGACGATTGATTATTGACGATTATACATGTACAGAAAAACTTTTATGGATCCATGTTACTTTCATCAGTCCTCCAACCCCTTCACCCGCTCGTCCATCATCCGGGCGGCGTCCTTCGCGTTGAGTTCGTTGTTGAGGAATCGTTTGAGGATCTCGGGAATAACCTTTGTTCCATAGATCTTGGACACGAGGGCGCCTTTGCCCTCGGCAAATCCCCAGCGATCGAAACCCTCCACTCCGGCTGCAATGGTTTTCACCACGTCTACCCCGTAAAACTCGGAGATCCTGGCCCTGGTCGTCACCCCGAACTCAAGCTCCTTCCACCCGTCAATGAAGCAGTTGGGCGCGTCCCGGGTCCCCTTGCGCACGGGCAATTTACCCTCCGCCGCCATGCCTAACCACCTCAGGTACCCCTCGTTAAGCAGAAATTCGACCCATTGTTTGGCCGAGGCCTTGTCCGCATCCCGGGTGATCCCCAGGTAGTTTATCTGCCCGTATTGGGCGGCACCTTTCGGGCCGCAAATCATGGTCACAAAGCCGGTATTTCTGGCAAGGAATCCCGATTCCCCTTTGGCGATATCGGGGAGCACGGGCTGATCCCGCCGAAGCCCAGATAGCTCATCCAGGATAAAGGGCGACCACATGATCATGGCCGCTCGTCCGGAGATATAGTCCATCCGGGTATGGAGCCAATAAAGGTTCCCGGGCGGGCTGAAACGGGTAAGAGCTTTGTAAAACTTGAGGGTCTCGACCATCTCGGGGGTGTCCAGGTCCACGTTTCCGGATTTGCCTGTCAGTCTGACGTCATTGGACAGCGCGAAGTGCTCGAAAACCTGCTGGGTGTGAGTCTCCCCCGGGTCGGTGGCAGCCTCGAAGCCCCAGATCAAAGGGGGATTGTGCAGGGCCCTGGCCGCTTGAAGGATATTGTCCCAGCGATTCGGCACGGGGAGCCCCTTTTTCTCGAAGAGGTCTTTGCGGTAAAGGAGGAGCTGGCCCCATCCGTCGATCGGCACGGCAGCAAAGCCCCCGGCGACACGGGCGAGGTTCAGGGGCCCTGCGCCAAAGGTCTCTTTGCCCAGACGATTCACCACCTCCGTTGCCGACCGATCATCCAGAATCCCGGCCTCCGCCCATCCGATGGTGAATTCGACTGGGTGGAAGACCACGTCGGGGAGCGACCTCGCTGCAAAGGCGGCGGTGACCCTCTCTCTTAGGAAATTTTCCTGTACAGGGATCACGCGGACGCCAATTCCAGTTTTGCGGGTAAACGCATCGGCAATATCCCCCTGGATTTCAAGTCGATCCTTCTCTACTTCTGTGGTCCAGAAGGTAATCTGCCTTTGGGCACCAGCCACCGGAAGGCTCATTGTGGCGAGCCAGAGGATGGTTAAAAGGGATATGATCGTCTCCTTCATGAATAACCCTCTTCCATTTTGGATTGCGGATTTTGGATTTTGGATTGCAGTCCAGAAAACCTTCCTGCCCTTTGAGCCCTCCATAAAAACGGCGGGCCTGTGGCTTTCAGCTTTGAGCTTTCAGCTTTGAGCTTTCAGCAAAGTTTTCTCTCCAGTATCTGCCGGCTATACATAAAGCGGCCATAGTTCCTACCGACTCAATGAGCTCAGGTAGAGATATTCTTTCGTTAAATCCACCCAGGTGTGGCCCGGTATAGATAGTGATATCTTCCACTCCCTTTTTGAAACCCTTTGTTTCGTCTTCAGAGTATCCCCTCTCTCCCAGGAACTTTCTGAACTCTTCATCTGACATTTGTTTTTGGTCTACAACTCTCAATACCTCCTCCATATGACGATCTACACCCATCTCATCGATCATACGGGAGGTAAGTTCACCTAAATCAAAAGGGACTTTCCCGGCAAATTCTGTTCCTACAAAGCCATGGTAATAACTAAGGGAAATCCCCTCGACCAGCTCCTTAAGGAATTGCTTGTCAAAAAGGTCTCGAGCATCCATTGGATTGCCTTGCCGGTCAAGTCCAACTCTCTCTCTATCTTTGTTACGAAAATAGCTACCTGCGACCAACAACAGGCTGAATATCTGGGCACCAATATGGCGGTAAAGATTTCGACTGAGACCGTTGAAGGCAATGAGGTGTTCAAAGTCCCTTATGCCTGTGATACCAAAATTGGGATAGCAGCAGGAATCAAGCCACCTGTCGAGCCTCCCACCTCGCGGCCATTCATATAAACCATGATCTTCTCTTCTTTCCCTTTGAACCCGGTTATGAAAAAGCGGAATCGGGGCAGAATGAACAATGCCTAAGAAGGTCAGCTTTCCCAATAACCATGCATTTCTAAACATAACCTCCCTGAATCCCTCCATAGTCAGTCTTCTTTCCGTTCTATGCTCGTTGGGATAGGCAAAATAATCCTTATGAGCGATAAAGCAAATGGCATAACCCTCTGGATGAAGATATATTCCATCAGGCATCCTTACCGGCATATTCTCTAACCTGAATACATAGCTTCCATCAATCTTTATGGCCACAGGAATATTAAATCTTACGGCAAAAGAATAGGCTTCTGAAGACAAATCTTCCATCCAGACCGCTTCCCTGTATATGGACCGATAAGAATCTCCCGCGCAGGCTAATTTGACTACCAACAATCTATGCTCTTCATCGATGCTAACAACTAAACTCCTTCCAATAACTGCCGGCGTATTACATTTCGTGATGCCCTTTTCTTCCAATATCTCCTGCCACTTCACACGGGGTATGTCCTCTATTGTCTCTTCACTGACCTTGGGGCCATGAATGGAAATGGGAAGAGAGCCCAGGGCACCGGCAACTGCTCTTTGCGAATCTCCAACGGTCGTGCCAAGCAGGTTCTTTAAAACAGAGATTGCCTGGTCAGCCACAGGTTCTGCAATGGTATGGACGATAATGGAAGTTAAGGCATCAGCAGCTTCCCTGTACAGGAAGAAGGATTGAGTTTGACGAGAAAACTCTGAATTCTTAAGAACCCCCTCAAGGGCCAGGATTGTCTCTGACGAGATAATTTCGGTATGGGTCCGGATAAGTTCTCGTAAATCACCAACAGCCAAATAAGCGGCCGCAAAATCCAGGCCTTTCGTGTTAAGAGCGTTTTCTAAGGTAGTCCTCTCTCTTTCAAAATCCCGGGCATTCATGCTAAGATCGAATTTCGATTTTGGGACTCTTCTCAAGCCGACAGGCGCTATGCGGGAATGTTCTCAAGCCGACAGGCGCTATGCGGAATGAGACAAATGCGGAATGCGGAATGAAACAGATGACAGACGACAGACTCAATATTCAATCGTCAATCGTCAATGACCAATGACCAATGACAAGTATCCAGCGGACGATCAGGCTCGGCCCACTTTCTTGAGAGACATCTTTAGCACGCGGTAGAACTCTTCATTCTCTATCAGGGATCGCTTCAGGACCTTTTCAAGCTGATCTACATTATTCAGGTTGACTACCAGGTTTACACTCTTATTGAAGGCCATCATATTGTCAGCAGTCCTGAAGCTGTTCCCCAGGAGGACCACAAAGATATTCCGGCGGGTGTTCATAGGCTGGTGCCCCAGGTGTTGCAGCACGTGGTTTGATTCAGGATTACCCCCTTCAAAGTTTTCATCCAGCACGACCAGGTCAAAGACGTGGAATCGCATGTACTTCATGGCATCCCGAGCCGATGCTGCCCCCATGACGTGGTAGTCCATTCGCTGGAGGGTAGAACGTATCTTTTCTCTTACTCCCGCATCCTGGTCGCAGATCAAGGCCGTCTTAACCCCTTCCTCTACAAAATCAAAGGTTTTTTCAGAAACGTCACAGGTATCTGAGGCCACCTTATCAATATCAACGGTGGTCTTAATCTCTATCTTGCTCTTGCACTTTGGGCATTTGAGAGAAACCACCTGGCCCGCAGGCAGCTTGTCATCCGCGATCTTGAACTTGGCCTTGCAGCTTTTGCACAGGACTTCCATTACTAAACTCCCTAATCCGGACAAGCCGGAGAAGCTGAAAGCTCAAAGCTGAAAGCTCAAAGCAAGACTTAGATCTCAGACTCTTAGCTTCTCTCCCTTTCAGCTTTGAGCTTTGAGCTTTCAGCTTATTTCTGTTTGCGCTGTCTGTGTCTGTAGTCTGAATCGACTTCCAGTTCTTCAATATCGGTGGTTTTTTCTCCACGGGCACTCTTTACCCGATCGATGCCTCGGCCTACCACCCCTTTGCGCGAGGCATAGGCAATGGCGGTCTCCTGAGTGATAAGACCTTTCTCGTAGAGTCCTATGATGTACCGATCAAAGGTGGTCGTGCCAAATGCCTCACCAGCCTCAATGATCTCATAAAAGGTCCTTCCTTCGGACTCACCGTGAAGGATCGTGTCTTGCACCCTGAGGTTTGTCCCCATGATCTCAAAGGCGGCCACGCGACCACCGCCGACTTTTGGAAGGAGCCTCTGGCAGACAATCCATCGGATGGTGTCAGCCAATCGGATGCGGATCTGATTCTCCTCTTCAATATTGAACATGCCGAGGACGCGATTGATAGTCTGGCCTGCATCCACAGTGTGAAGGGTAGTCATAACCAGGTGGCCCGTCTCCGCAGCACTCAACCCGATTTCCACGGTTTCCCTGTCGCGCATCTCGCCCACGAGGATAACCTTTGGGGCCTGCCGAAGGGCCGCACGCAACCCGCTGGCAAAGGTATCAAAGTCGGTCCCCATCTCCCTCTGATTAAGTGTAGCCAACTTGTGGGGATGCTGATATTCCACGGGGTCCTCCAGGGTTACCACGTGAACCGATTTTTGTTCATTGATTTCATTTAGTACGGCTGCAAGGGAGGTTGATTTGCCGGTTCCTGTGGCCCCGGTCACAAAGATAATGCCGTTTTTCTCCCCTGCCATTTTTGAGAAGGCCTCTGGCAGCTCCAGTTCATTTATGGTGGGGACTTTGGTCTCCAGTTTTCGCAAAACAATAGAATAATTGCCTCTCTGAGAAAAAATGTTTACCCGAAAACGAGCCTTGCCGGGGAGGTGATATGACAGGTCGCATGAGCCTTCGTTCAGGAGGATCTCGGTCAAACGCCTGTCCCGGTTGATCAGGTTCAAGGCGAACATTTCGGTTTGAAAGGGTGTCAGTTCATTGAAAGGGGACTCCAGATCAACCGGGGTCAAAACGCCTGCGCTTTCTACCTGAAACGGCTTGCCAACGGTTATGTTCAGGTCAGATACGTTCTCGCGGGAGTCAAGCATCCTGGTCATAATATGGTCTATCTCTTGTCTTGTCATGACATCCTTCCTGACGGCTCACCTTCCAGCTTTGATGGTCTCGTAAAAAGTCAAACTTTCTGTCACTCCCGCGCAGGCGGGAGTCCAGAACCATCTGATATTACTGGATTCCCGCCTGCGCGGGAATGACGATAAAGGGTGCCTGGCGACTTTTTACGAAGCCGTCAAGCTTCAGTAAAATCGCTAGGGGGCGCCTTCAACAGGGATCGGAATTTGCTTTTGTCATTGGACTTCGCGTAGGCCTCATCTGCACTGATCCAACCCTTATTAAGCAAATTCATAATAGCGTCGTCCAGGAGCTGCATCCCGTATTTCTTACCCATTTGTACCATAGAGGGAATCTGATAAGTCTTGGCTTCCCGGATCAGGTTACGTACCGCAGGTGTGGCAATCAGGATTTCCAGGGCCACGCAGCGTCCCTTTTTGTCGATCCGCTTGAAAAGGACCTGGGCAATTATAGCCCTGAGTCCATCTGACAGGGTGGACCGTATCTGTTCCTGCTGATGGGCCGGAAAGACCTCAATCACTCGGTCTACGGTCTTGTGAGCACTGGTGGTATGCAGAGTAGCAAAGACAAGGTGTCCTGTAGAGGCTGCCTCCACAGCCAGGGAGATGGTTTCAAGGTCTCGCATCTCACCTACCAGGATAATGTCCGGGTCTTCACGAAGAGCCCCGCGCAAGGCGGCTGAAAAAGATTTGGTATGAGCGCCCACCTCTCTGTGATTCACCACACAACTCTCGCTTGTGTGGGCAAATTCAATGGGATCTTCAACAGTAATAATATGATCTTTTCGGGTCCTGTTCGCCTGATCGATAATGGCCGCCAGTGTTGTGGATTTGCCACTCCCTGTGGGGCCGGTGACCAGCACCAAACCTCGGGGGAGTGAGGCCAGCTTCGATACGACAGCAGGCAGACCCAACTTCTCAGCCGTGGGGATCTCACTGGGAATTTCTCGAAAGACCGCGCCGATACCGTTTCTTTGCATAAAATAATTTGCCCGATAGCGCGCAAGGCCGGGAATCTCATAACCAAAATCGACATCACCGGTTTCTTCAAATAGCTTGACCTTGTCTTCGGGCGTAATCTCATAAAGCATGCTCCTGAGATCATCATTGTCGAGAACCTTGTACTTGATTCTCTCTATATCACCGGTAATCCGGAGCATAGGCGGCTGACCTGCAACGAGGTGGAGGTCTGAAGCCCCTTGCTCATTCATCAATTTGAAAAACGCATCAATCTTGGCCATGAAATCTCCCCAATTACCTCCCCTTGAGATATTTCAGCTTTTGTTCGGATGTCTCTTTGGCATCCATGGCTTCCGTGCTCATATCCAGGAGTTTTCTGTGGGCCTCAAGGATACTTCCAAGCTCAACCTCGAGTTGCATACGCTGCCTTTTAAGTTCTGAGATATCCTCGTGGAGCTGTGTAAGCCGGTAATGAGCCGTACTCAATATCTTCTCAGCCTTCATTTCTGCTTCAGCTACGATCAGTTCGGCCTCCTTTTCGGCATTCATCTTCATGTCATCGAGCGCCTTTTGTGTATTGACCATGGCGTCCTTGAAGGCCTTTTCTCGATCCCTGTATTCCTGGATCTCGTGTCTCAGCCTTTCAATCTCCGTTTGCCGATTTGCGTTTTCTCGTATCAGGGTTTCGAATTCATCGACTATCTGTTCCAAGAAACTATCGACCTCCCGCAGATCAAAGCCCCGGAAGCGAATGCGAAACTGCTGTTGCTGAATGTCCAATGGGGTAATCTTCATGGGTGCCCTCCACTGTTTCTAATTAAACGTCTGGGGATTTATACAACCTATTGAACTTACATGTCTTTTCGTTGTGCTCAATGTATGCCATCCACGTGGAGTGATGGAGTATTGGAGTACTGGAGTACTGGATTGTAAAAGCGGAAAAAGTTATTTTTTTATTCCTCTATGCCCATCACTCCAGTACTCCATTGCTCCAATACTCCAATTGCGGAGCGAAGCGGAGTGAAGTTCTTGCTATAACAATCTTGCCGACAATCTGATCAAGCTGTTTACCAGAAACGTCCGCAAAAATATAATCATTAACAGCACGATTAAAGGAGAAAAGTCGATACCGCCGAACCCGAAGGGAAGCCATCTCCGCACGCGGTACAGCACCGGTTCGGTCACATTGTGGATAAAGCGTACAATGGGGTTGTACGGATCAGGGTTCACCCAGGAAAGCACGGCCCGTGCAATCACGACCCACATATAGAAGATTAAAGCGTAGTTCAGAACTGTGGCAAGTGCACTCAGAAAATAGCCGATAACGAACATACTTTCACTTCACCAGGCACAAAAAAAACCGTTTTGCCCCGCCGCCGTATAAGACAACCCCTGTCTGCAGCCCAAAATCTCCCCCCTTTTCTAAAGGGGGGCTGGGGGGACTTTAAGGGAACGGCTCTTAAGTTAATGACATTGAGTTAGTACTATCGACGATTGCACCTCAAAAGTCAAGTCATAACATCCCCAAGACCCCGTCAAAGTGACATTGCGCGCAAGCATGAAAATCCCCCCACCCCCCTTTATTCAACGACCACCTGCTAAAGCAGGTGGATTGATTTACGACTGAAAGTCGGTCATTTCGGCTGAAGCCGATTAATCGTATGAGACATTGGAGCATCTTTTTGCGAACATTCAAAAATCCCCCCCACCCCCCCCTTTGCCAAAGGGGGG
>JAQYWL010000279.1 GCA_030145035.1 Desulfobacteria bacterium
ACAGCATTGCCTTCAAGGGGGAGGGTTTGGGTGGGGGGCTGAAATCTGGGAAAATGATGGGACTTGAAGTCAAGTTCTAAGTTGCAGCGATTGCCGATTTCAAGCGACTGCTCTATGGCGCCCGGATAGTCGTTAAAATCGAGCTTCATTTGTTCCGGAGACTTGAAATAAAGCTGATCGGTCTGGAACTTCAGACGCTTTGTTTCCTGGACGGGTTTGCCGGTCTGGATGCACAGCAGGACATCGTGGGCACGGGCATCCTCTGGATCCAAATAGTGGCAATCATTAGTGGCCACCAGGGGGATAGAAAGTGCTTTACTCATTTCCAGCAGCGCCTGGTTGACGATCTCCTGGGCCTGAATACCATTGTTTTGGACCTCCAAATAGAAATTGCCCTCACCGAACATGGCCTCATAGGTGCGCGCAACCTCGGCAGCCTTATCCAGGCGACCTGCTTGTATCAAACGCGGGATCTCACCGTGGAGGCAACCACTCAGGGCGATTAAGCCCTTGCTGCAATCGGCAAGAATTGCTTTGTCCGCTCGGGGCTTGTAGTAGAACCCCTCCAAATAAGCTGCAGTAACCAGTCGACAAAGATTCTGGTATCCTTCTTTGTTTTTCGCCAACAGTACGAGGTGGAACAACCCCCCTTTGCCACCAGGAGTCTTATCAAACCGGCTCCCGGGGGCTACGTAGAGCTCGCATCCGATTATTGGCTTGATACCAGCCTTGTATGCCTTTTCATAAAACTCGATCACACCATACATCGTGCCGTGATCAGTGATGGCTACAGAGATCATCTGGTAGGAGGCAGCCCGCTTCAGAAGAGGATCGATGCGGATTGCCCCATCAAGGAGGCTGTACTGTGTGTGGACATGGAGGTGGACAAAATCAGCGGAGGGCATTATTCGTACCCGTTCATGGTCTTTTTTGTTGTGTTGTAGGGTTTGTGATACTCCAGCACTCCATGAAGGTTATTCTAACCGATAATTAGGAGCTTCTTTTGTAATGATTACGTCATGTACGTGGCTCTCGCGCAAGCCGGATGCAGTAATACGAACAAATCGCGCATTTTGACGCAATTCCCGAATGCTCCGGCAACCAACATAACCCATGCCTGCTCTCAGACCACCAATAAGCTGGAACACGCACCCGGAGAGCGACCCTTTGTAGGGAACCCGCCCTACGATTCCTTCAGGAACAAGCTTGGTCTCCTCGGCAAGATCTTCTTGATAGTATCTATCTTTGGCTCCCTTTTTCATTGCTTCCAAAGACCCCATGCCTCGATACACCTTATAGCTTCGACCTTGAAATATGATGGTCTCCCCCGGACTTTCCTCGGTACCGGCAAAAAGGCTCCCGATCATCACCGCATGGGCGCCTACAGCGATCGCCTTGGTTATGTCGCCTGAGAACTTGATGCCGCCATCGGCAATCAGAGGGATGCCGGTTTTCTCACTGACAGGTCTGCAATTCATGATAGCGGTAACCTGGGGGACTCCAACCCCGGCAATGATACGTGTGGTACAAATAGAGCCTGGCCCAATACCTATTTTTACCCCGTCAGCGCCTGCCCTGATCAGGGCCTCGACCCCTTCCGGGGTGGCCGCATTACCTGCAATCAACTCGATACCCTCGAAGGTGCCTTTCAACTGTTCAACAGCCCTTAACACACCAAGGCTGTAACCATGAGAGGTGTCGATCACAATCACATCAGCACCAGCCCTAAGAAGGGCCTCTGCGCGCTCTTGCATGTCGGAGCCTATTCCAACTGCAGCACCAACCCGGAGCCTACCCAGATGGTCCTTGCAGGCGTTGGGATATTTTTTGATCTTCTCTATGTCCTTAATGGTAATGAGTCCTTTTAGATAACCCTTGTCGTCTACTACCAGGAGTTTTTCGATTCGGTGTTCGTGCAGCAGCTTTTTGGACTCCTCAAGTGTAATCCCCTCGGATACTGTGACCAAGTTGTCCTTGGTCATGACCTCAGAGACCTTCTTGCTCAGATCTGTTTCAAACCGAAGATCCCTGTTGGTTACAATCCCGACCAACTGCTCATCCTTAACGACTGGGACGCCTGAGATGCGATACCTCTCCATGAGTGCGAGCACCTCATGGATATGCCTTTCAGGATCAATGGTCAAGGGATCCACAATCATGCCACTCTCAGACTTCTTGACCTTGTCCACCTCCTGAGCCTGGCTCTTTATGCTCATATTTCGGTGAATGATGCCCATTCCCCCTTCCCTGGCCAAACTGATGGAGGCCCGAGCCTCTGTCACCGTATCCATGGCTGCACTTATGATGGGAATGTTGAGAGAAATTCTCGGGGTCAGGCGGGTTTGTACATCCACATTGCGTGGCAACACCTCCGAATAGGCGGGAACAAGTGAAATATCATCAAATGTCAAACCTTCCTCTTGGATGGACTGTGACATGCCCTTCTCCTGTATTTCTTTTTAGAATTTGAGTGAATACCAGATGGACTTGCACTTGGCAACAACTTAGTTCGCTTCGCTCACAATTGGAATAATGGAATGCTGGAATGCTGGAATATTGGGTCTTAAAGGATTTTGGCCTTTTTATGTCTTTTACACTATTCCAATATTCCACCATTCCATCATTCCCTTCTTGGGTTTGCAATCAAGCAAATAAATAAAGTGCTATAATTTTAATATGTTGTAAAATTTCCAAGATGTATCTATTGTGATGGGCGGAATCGATTGCCTTGACAAGAAGAGCTCAGGAAACTATAGAAAATGATGCGTTGGAGTGCCTACAATCTATCGAAACATTCGCCTAACTCCTATTAACAAACAGGTAATGCACCCATAGGAAAGCCATGCTAATAAACATCAACCCCGAGAATCCGCAACCCCGTCTGATTCCAAAAGTTGCAGAGGCACTGAAAGACGGGGCGACCATTGCCTACCCCACAGATACCTATTATGGCATAGGCTGTGACATCATGCACAGGAAGGCCATTGGCAAGATCTATCGCCTGAAACAGAGAAGCCAGAAAAAACCTTTCAGTTTCATTTGCTCCGACCTTAAGAATATCAGTCAATACGCAAAGGTTTCCAATTATGCGTACAAGACCATGAAAAGGCTCCTTCCTGGTCCTTATACATTTGTCCTGGAAGGTTCCAAGCTTGTTCCAAAGATGATGCGGACAGCACAGAAAACAGCCGGTATTCGGGTACCGGATCACCCCATCTGCCTAGCCCTGGTCAAACAACTCGGCCGCCCCATTATATCTACGAGTGCCACCCTTTCTGATGGTGAAATCCTGTCCGACCCATCTGCGATTTTCGACGCCCTTGGAACTCAAATCGATATTGTCATAGACGGTGGGCCAGTGCCAGGACGGCCTTCAAGCGTGGTTTCTCTTATTGGGGATATGCCTGAGGTAATCCGGGTGGGACTGGGGGACGTGACTATTTTTGAATAAGGATAGAAGTGAACTTATTTATCCGTTTGCTTAGACTCTCAGCCGGCCTAAAGTGGACCACCCAACGCTTGGGCATGTATACGGCAGTCTTTGTCTTAGGATTTCTCCCCTTTGCCGGTTCGCGCTTCCTTATCTTGAAGCGCCCCACGCCTCGCAGGTCAATTGTCTTACCCCGCATGAGGGCTTGTGCCATGCTTTCAAAAAGGGTATCCACAACGCTCAACATGTCCTGCTTGCTAATACCCGGAAATGCCTTTACCAAGGAATTCGTCAAGTCCTGTTTAACCATTGTCTATGCCCCGGCCCGGCATATATAGATATCCGCAATGAAGCGCGGCGCTTGTTATCCTGTCCAGCGCCCCTGCCAGCTTGGAACCCAAAATGTATTCAAGGGCAGAAAACTTCTTTTTCTCACCATAAACGACCGACGGCTCCCCTTTGATACCACCCAGTTTGGCCGCAAGTGCAATCGCATCCTCCATGTTACCAAGGCTGTCCAGCAAGCCGAGTTTTTGCGCCCGTTGCCCGGAGAATATCCGACCGTCTGCAATGGTCCGAACCGTTTCCTCAGACATTTTTCTCCCCTCAGCCACCGCTGTCACAAACTGTTGGTGCACATTGTCAACAAAGTCCTCCAATAGCCTCCTCTCTTCGGGCGTCATCTTGCGCAATGGGGAGCCCGTGTCCTTGTAATCGCCACTCTTTATGACAACAGCCGAAATCCCAATTTTCTCAAACAACTCCTCCATATTAGCAAATTCCATAACCACCCCGATGCTACCCGTAATAGTGCCGGGATTCGCCATGATGTGATCAGCCGCCGCACCCACATAGTACCCGCCTGAGGCGGCTATGGCACCCATAGAGGCAACTACCTTTTTGAGCCGCGTCGTCTTCTTTACCGCTGCATAAATTTCTTGGGACGGCCCAACCCCACCCCCGGGTGAATCGATCCTCAAGACAATAGCCTTAACGTCCTTATTTTTGCGGAATCTCTTGAGCTGCAAAATAACAGACTTGGGATCAGCGATAATCCCCTTAATCTCCACAACTCCAACCTTTTCACCAAACTCGAAGGCAGAGTCCCTCTTGCCAAGAAAAAAAAGGGCCGCCACGCTGATGATCACGACTGCCCCAATAGCGCAGACAACCAACAAGGAAAACAAAATGGGGTGTCTTCTGACAAACATGGTCATCTATCAAATGCGGAGTGCCTAAAGTGAACTAAAGTGAGCTAAAATGCCTAAAGTCAATAAAACCAATCTCAAAAAAGTTTCTTCAAATCCCGCCCGACTTCGCCTGGACCTGCCCACCAGTGGCAGGCTTTGGCACGTGGACGAAGTCCTGGCGGGCGGGCCTCAACTTTAGCTCACCCTGGCCCAGACCTGGCTCATAGTGATAATAGGCTGATCGGGGTACGTAGCGCCATGGCGGGCTTTAGACACTTTAGGCACTTTAGCTCACTTCTCCACGGTCAATCTTCAATCGTGAATCATCAATCGTTCTTTGTCACCTGCTCGGTTTCGTCTTCGCCGGTAACTTCCGTGCCGCCTTTCACCTCGGAGTCCTCAACCTTGTCAGCAGATGTCTCGGAAGCCTGTTCGGTAGACTCCTGATTTAATGTTTTCTCTTTCAGGTTTTCTTTTAGAAGCTCCCCTAAGCTTGATTGAGGTCCCTTGTAAGTGCTCAAATAATCGACGACCAGGTCATGTTCCTCATCCGTTTCAAGCTGCTTGATCGAAAGGCCAATGCGTCGATCCTTGGGGTTAATATTGATTACCTTGGCCGAAACAATGTCTCCAACTTGAAACTTGCCCACTGGGGTCTTGATCTTCTCCCCGTTCGTTTCCGAAACATGGACCAGTCCTTCAATCCCTTCCTCCAGTTCAACAAAAAGACCAAAGTCCGTGACATTAGTTATCGTACCCGTAATCTTGTCTCCTACCTCATATCGTTCCGGGATCGTCTCCCAAGGATCTTTCTGGAGTTGCTTGATCCCGAGAGAAAATCGCTCGCTATCTTTGTCAATATTAAGAACAATCGCCTGAACTACGTCACCTTTCTTGTAGAGCTCAGATGGGTGTTTGATACGTTTGGTCCATGATATGTCAGAGATGTGCACTAAACCATCAATCCCCTCGTCAATTCCGATAAATACACCAAAATCCGTAATGTTTTTGATCTTTCCTTCAATAGTAGTCCCTACAGGATATTTCTCGCTAACGACATCCCACGGGTTCGGCACCACCTGCTTCATGCCCAGGGATATTCTCCTGTTCTCGGTTGAAATGTTTAAGACAACAGCCTCCACGGTTTCGCCAACCGATACCACCTTTGAGGGATGACGTATTTTTTTTGTCCATGACATCTCCGAGACGTGAATTAGTCCCTCTATCCCTTTCTCCAGTTCAACAAAGGCACCATAATCGGTAAAACTCACGACTTTGCCTTTAACATGGGAAGCTATGGGATATCTCTCTTCAGCAGTGCTCCATGGGTCTGGCACAAGCTGCTTTAACCCAAGGGAGACCCGATCCCGTTCCAGATCAAGATTCAGGACTTTTACATCAACTTCATCTCCTACCGAAAATATCTCAGACGGATGACCTATACGCCCCCAGGACATATCTGTGATATGGAGCAGGCCGTCAATGCCGCCCAGATCAACAAACGCGCCATATTCAGTGATATTCTTTACCACACCCGTCATGACCTTGCCTTCGTGGATAGTTGCAAGGGTTTCAGCGCGCCTTGCCTCACGCTCCTTTTCAAGGATTACGCGTCTTGACAGAACAATATTGCTCCGCTTCCGATTGTATTTTAAGACCTTGAACTCGAAGGTCTTGTCCACCATTTGATCCAGATCGCGTACAGGTCGAAGGCCCACCTGAGAACCAGGCAAAAAAGCGGGGACTCCGATATCAACCGAGAGCCCACCCTTAACACGGCTGGTTATAACTCCGCTGACCACACCATCTTCCTCATATGCCTTCTTG
>JAQYWL010000545.1 GCA_030145035.1 Desulfobacteria bacterium
CATCCGCTATGTTGGGTTTCGTACCTCAACCCAACCTACATATATGACAAGGTTGGTTTCCTTGAAAACAGAAGGGCGAAACCCAACATAGTGGCCGAAGTTAGAACCAAGCCCAAACTTTGGAATAGGCGAGATTGTGATCGTAACAGATCAAAGAGGTCAGCAGTTCATGCTCGGTCAATGGAAGGCGACTTTCCATGAAAAAAATGAAATGCACGCTTTGCGATAGGAACAAGGCAAGTAGAAAATGCAAAGTATATGACGGTAAACCAATATGCTCGTTATGCTGTGCAGACTTGCGAAACCCTGACTGTGAAGATTGTCAGTATTTTAGAGCAGCGAAACAATATCAGTTATCAAAAACCCAAAAGGCCAAGAAAAAAGAATTTATCCTATTGAAATCTCAGAAGGCTTCCTGTATTTGATGAGTGTTGAGTTTGGGAATAGATCGATCAGGGGATGTGAACATGAATAGAGCCACCTATCCGAAACTTTTTCAACCATTGGATCTGAATAGCCTGAAGCTTAAGAACCGTATTACCATGACCCCGCTTTATTTAGGTTATGCTGCCCTTGGTGGAAAGATCTCTCCGTTGCTGCTGGATCATTACAGACTCATGGCACAAAGTGGTGCAGCATTGATAGTCGTTGAAAACTCAAGCATAACTCCCAAAGGAAGTGGTTCACCAAGAACCCTTCGTTGTGATCATGACCGCTACGTAAAAGGCCTTGAAAGCCTGGCTAGCGTTATAAAGAGGGAAAATACCTTAGCAGCGCTTCAGATCAATCACGCTGGACGTTTTGCCCATGCCGCTGAGCCTGTTGCGCCATCAGAAGTTCCAGTCTTCAACAAGAAGCCTCGTGCCCTCACCAAGAAAGAGATCACTACCATCCAAAAGCAATACGCAAAAGCGGCATTGAGGGTTAAGAAGGCGGGATTCGATTTGGTGGAGCTCCACGGAGGAACAGGATATCTCCTTGCCCAGTTTGTATCTCCAAGGACCAACAAAAGAGAAGATGCCTATGGAGGGACCATAGAGAACCGAATCAGGTTTCCGCTGGAAGTTCTCCAGGGTGTTAAGGACGTAGTGGGAGATTTCCCCGTAGGGTATCGTTTCCTAGCCGATGAATGGCTGCCAGATGGACTCCATGTTGAGGAGTCCAGTGTGTTGGCAAGGGCTCTGGAGGAAGCGGGTGTGACTTATCTGTCGGTCATGGGCGGAACCTATGAATCTTTCTTTCTTCCTGAGATTATCAAGAAATCTCGCAGACCTGGCTACATGGTTTCCCTGGCTAGTGCTATCAGGAAGAACGTGAAGGTACCTGTTACTACTGCTGGTCGGATTTCAACTCCTGCACTCGCAGAATCAATCTTAAAAGAGAAAAAGGCCGACTTAATAGGCTTGGCACGCATGCTCTGGGTAGACCCGGAATGGGCTCGAAAGGCTCGCCAAGGACGCGATAGATCAATCTTAAAATGTAGCCCTAAATGCGATGCATGCCTTCAGTTGGTGATGCAGGGAAAACCAGCACTTTGCCCAAGATGGAAAAAAGAAAAGCGAAAAAAGTATCGGGACCTCTATAGGTAAGTACAGAAAATACCCACTATGACCTGGAGAAGGAGAACCTTTGACGCTTCCAGTCCACGTGGTCGCCAAAATCTGGCGAATAGGCTCCAGAATCAGATTGAGGTTGTGATATCGGTTAGGAATCTTTGACAAAATCGTCTGGTGGGCGAGTGTAACTGTTGGCAAGCTTCTTTTAGCGGGTTTCTGCACGATGTAAGTTTCGATAATGCAAGGACATCTATGTTTTAACAACCCCCCTTGTTCCGATCCACAGATAGCAAACTGAGATCTTTAGAGCTTCTTTTTGGTTCTCAAAAGGGACTTGGCATGTTGTGTTGTGAGTTTTGTTCCTTGCCCTCCATTCATTTAGATCCATCCATCTTATTCCACTGAATTTTTCCAATCCTCCTTCTTGTAATTCTTTCGGCTTCCCATTCTTCTTTCTGTTGTTTTTCGCTGTTTTTGGGGCAAAGCTCTCCCCTCTTGTTGACATGGTTGTGGATTCGCCGGAGTTTCTTAGGGCCAACACGCATGTCCGCCCCATGTTCCTACGCCCCCAGTATTCCAGTCCTCTCGCCCAGACCAGAATACCTATAATTACGGCGGGTTATCACATGTAATTTCCCGCCATTTTTGTTGCTTTTGACCTTTTTCGGGTTTTGTCTACGAAATATCTACCTCACTCGGGTTTGCCCACCATTCTTTTTTCACCCAAGTCCTTAAAGCATGTTGACAGAGGGGGAAGTTTAGGTTATTTTTGGAGTGTGTAATTCCAAAATGAGTCGCAATATGGAAACAATAAGGCGATTTTTCGATCCTCCGCAAGGGAGTTTCTTTCTGTTCGGACCACGAGGAACCGGGAAATCAACGCTTGTGAAAGGGCGCTTCAAAGAGGCACTGTATGTCGATCTCTTGGAGCCTGAGACATTTCGGATCCTTTCAGCCAATCCGGAACGCCTTCGTGAGAGAATGCTGGCCACTCCCGACAAGACCACCGTCGTTGTGGACGAGATTCAGAAGGTACCGCAACTACTCAGCCTCATTCACAGCCTTATCGAAGAGAAGGTCGGATGGCAGTTCGTACTGACCGGATCGAGTTCACGGAAACTGAAGCGTGCAGGAGTCGATCTTCTGGCGGGACGTGCCCTCCTGCATTCGCTCCATCCTTTCATGGCTGCGGAACTGGGCAATCAGTTCAGTTTCGACGACGCCCTACAAAAGGGACTGTTGCCGATTGTACTTGACTCACGTGATCCGAAGCAAGTTTTGCAAACATATGCTGCCCTTTACCTCCGGGAAGAGGTCCAGATGGAAGGACTGGTACGAAACATAGGCAACTTCTCGCGTTTCCTTCAAGCCGTGAGCTTTTCGCACGCTTCTTTGCTCAATATCAGTAACGTCGCTCGCGAGTGCCAAGTTGAACGTAAAGTGGTGGAAGGCTACGTCAGCATTCTGGAGGACTTGCTGCTCGGTTATCGCCTGAACGTTTTTACAAAACGCGCAAAAAGGGCTTTGGTTGCACACCCGAAATTCTATCTGTTCGACGCAGGCGTCTATAGATCACTGCGCCCAAAGGGCCCGCTCGACAGACCCGAAGAGATAGATGGCCATACTCTTGAGGGGCTTGTGGGACAACATCTTCGCGCATGGATCGCCTACTCGAAGAACGACTGCTCGCTGCACTTCTGGAGAACACGATCGGGTGTTGAGGTAGATTTCATCGTATATGGCTCTGATGGGCTCTTTGCTATTGAAGTGAAGAATTCCGCCAGCATCCACCCGCAGGACTTGAGACCGCTGAAAGCGTTTAAGCAGGACTATCCCGAAAGCAAAGTTTATCTCCTGTACCGGGGAAAGGACCGTCTCATAAAAGCTGACATTCTATGTCTGCCGTGCCGTGAATTTCTCATGGAGCTTCGGCCAGGCCAATGGCTTGATGTCTGAAGCAGTCACACGAACATCCGGGCATTCCCTGTTTTTGCCTGAGTGAATCGTTGTCGGAGCAGGTTCCCTAGGAGGCTGTCCGAGAATAACATGATTTCCATTGAAGAAGCAAAAAAAGAACTATCACGCCTCTTCTCAAGGCGAAAAGCCGCAAAGCACGTAATGTTCTCAAGTTTGTAGGTTGGGTTAAGCGAAGCGCAACCCAACACAAGATGATTTTGTCAGCAACAGCGCTTGCATAATTATTCCGAAATCTCGCACAATAATTATTGTTGGGTTTAGCGCAGGCTTCACTTCGTGTCGTTCCTCAACCCAACCTACGAACTATTCGAGGGGACCGTTCAGGGAAGCACACCGGGTTCGGACGGTTTTGGGCGTCGAGGCCAGAACAGAGCCACAAAAA
>JAQYWL010000330.1 GCA_030145035.1 Desulfobacteria bacterium
AAGAAAGGCTATAGACTGTCATAATTTGTCAAGATTAAAGATTTGACCCCAAAAGCACTCCAATTGCGGAGCGAAGCGGACTAAGTTCGGTGTCCAAAATCTTGTTGACAAACCCAAAACGCCTTGATAAGAACTCCGAGGTTTTTGCTTCGGTGGAAAGGGGGTGATTCCGATGGTTTGTACAAGCGTAAAACAGGGCTTGGAGTGCATCTTTATGACCAAGAAAGGTTGTTCTTTTAATGGCGGGGGTTGTCACCCGACCGTGGAGGAATGCAATGGATGTAACCGCGCTTCAGAGTTTTCTTCCGGGTGGTATTGCACGGCATGTCCGGATCCTTCGGTCAAGTGGAAAAATGGCGATTGCAACTTTGCCACCCATGTTACAAAGGAAACCCAGACCAAAAGTGCCAAGATTAATCCGCTCAAGGCGTCCAAGAGAAGGGCCCGATAAGATTAGTCATTGGTCACTGGTCACTGGTTATTTGTCATTGAACTTGGGGGTTTCGCCGCAACTGGAGTATTGGAGTGATGGAGTACTCCATTACTCCAACACTCCATCCCTTAAACCACTGACCACTGACTAAACCAGCTTGCCAAGAGCATCCTCTATCCTATCCAGCCCCTCCTTTATCGTTTCAAGACCTGTTGCATAGGAGAATCTCACAAAATTGTCATCACCAAAGGCTATTCCCGGTACCAGGGCCACATGGGCTTCGGTTAAAAGGTACTCACAAAGGTCGGTGGAATTTTTTATGGTTGTCCCTTCCATCTTTGTATTGAAATAATAGCTGAAATCGGGAAATGCATAGAAGGCCCCTCCAGGCACATTGCAATGGACCCCTGTAATACCATTCAATCGCTCTAACAGGTATTTTCGCCGCTGGTCAAAGGCCCGGAGCATGGCCTGGATGGAATCTTGTGGTCCGTTCAGGGCCGCAACCGCAGCCTTCTGAGCAATGGAATTCGGATTTGAGGTACTCTGGCTCTGGATCTTTGTCATCCCTGCAATGATTTCACGCGCTCCGGCCGCATATCCGATGCGCCAGCCCGTCATGGCATAGGTCTTGGATAGCCCGTTTATAACAAAGGTCTTAGATTTTACCTCCTCACTCACCTGGGCAATACTCCAAAAGGGTCTATCGTCAAAGATCAGTTTTTCATAGATTTCGTCTGAAACCACCCAAATATCATATTTCAAGATCACATCGGCCAAGGCCTCTATCTGCGATTCGGTGTAGACCGAACCGGTCGGGTTGGAAGGACTATTGAGAATCAACAGTCTTGTTCGAGGCGTAATGGCCGTCTCCAGAGACTCTGGCGACAACTTGAAATCGTCTGCTTCCCCTGTTCCGACAATCACAGGATCAGCACCAGCAAGAACTACAATCGGTGGATAGGATACCCAGTACGGGGCCGGGATTATCACCTCATCGCCCGGGTTTAACAAGGCCTGAGCCAGGTTGTATAAAACATGTTTTCCTCCGCACGAAACCATTACCTCGTCACGTTCGTAACTGAGGTTGTTGTCGCGCCGGAATTTTTCTATGATAGCATCTTTGAGCTCAGGGATACCGCCCACGGCAGTATATCTTGTAAATCCCTCCTCCATGGCCCGCACGGCCTCATCCCTAATGTGTTTGGGGGTGTCAAAATCGGGCTCTCCAACACCGAAGCTGATCACATCCACACCTGCCTGTCTCATGGAAACGGCCTTTGCGTTTATGGCCAGGGTTGGCGATGGCTTGATAGCTCTTATTCGTTGGGACACAAGCATGATGGTCTCCCTCGAATCTATTTGTTTAACGAAACATCCAGTACCAAAGACTGAATCAAAAGGCAATTCCTTTGAAAAAGAAAAGAAAAGGTCCCACCAATTTTAGGATCTAACCATGAACGATGGATTTTTTGATCACGGCCTTGTTATATGCGCCAATGATGTCCCTGCGGGTCAACACTCCTAACAATTCGGATGGGGTACTTGGGGAGACAACGGGTAGGATAGAAAAATCTTTTAAGGTGATTTTTTCCATAGCATTGTAAAGATTGTCATCAAGTGACACTGTAACCACATTCGTAGTGGCTATCTCTTTGGCCACCACCAGATCTTTCAGATTCTCATCAAAGACTACATCACGATAATCAAAAAATGAAAGAATACCTGTCAAATTACCCTTCTCATCCACAAGAGGAAAGCTGTTATTCTTGCTTTTAGACATCTTTTCGGCTAGTTTTCTTAAGGTTATATTCTCAGGTATGGTTTCAACTTCAGGATTCATGACATCCTTAACAGATATTGATTTTAAAACATTCACCTCTTTTCCTGCCTTGATGTTTACCCCCCTCCTTGCCAGCTTTAAGATATAGATAGAGTCCTTTAGTAACTGGCCACTTGCCAAGGAACCTATGATACAGGCGATCATAAGGGGAAGGATAATCTTGTAGTCACCGGTCATCTCAAAGAGAATCAATATTGCGCTTAAGGGTCCATGAGTTGTCCCGCTCACCACTGCTCCCATACCCACAATACTGTAAGCCCCGGGAGGGGCTGTCAGTTTAGGAAAGATATGGTGAACCGCCGTCCCGAAAAACCCCCCCGCCATGGCCCCCAGGAAAAGTGAAGGGGCAAAGATGCCGCCAGACCCTCCTGAACCAATGGTAATGGATGTGGATAGGATTTTAAATACGACTAGAAGGAACATAACCCACCAAGAAAGCTCCTGCATAAGAGACAGATCAATGGCCGGATAACCTACACCCAAAATATGGGGGAAAAGAAGTCCCATAGTACCCAGCATCAATCCCCCCAGCATAGCCTTCAGATAGTCGGGGATTTTTAGGTTGTCGAACATGTCTTCTGCCCGATAAAGTACAGTGGTAAAAGTCACGGCAACTAAGGCACAGAAAAGACCCAGAATAACGTACAGGGGAAGTTCCCATGCGCTGACTAGTTCGTAGGCGGGGACGATAAATGCCGGAGAATCCCCCAGGAAATGGCGCGAAACAGCCGTGGCTGCAACAGAGGAGATAACAATGGGGGTAAATGTGGCTATGCCAAAATCACCAAGGATGATCTCAAGGGCGAACATGGAACCGGCTATGGGGGCATTGAAGGTCGCGGCAATACCGGCTGCGGCCCCGCAGCCCACCAGGGTCCTGATGCGTTCAGTTGAAATCTTAAGCACCTGGCCTATGCCCGAACCAATAGCGGATCCAATTTGAACAATCGGTCCTTCCCTTCCAACGGAACCCCCGGTGCCGATACAGATGGCAGACACCAGAGACTTGACAAGAACGACCCGTTTTCTAATCATGCCGCTTCTCAGGGTAACAGCTTCCATGACCTCTGGAACACCATGCCCTTTGGCCTCTCTGGCCAGGAAATAGACAATGGGACCAACCACCAAACCACCAAGAGCGGGAATCAATATCCTGAAATACCATGGTGTAGACCAAGCCAGCTCAAGCAAATTGCCATCAGACCCATAAGAAACTGTCTGAAAAACCCTTATAAGATACCGAAAACCAATCGCTCCAAAACCACCGGCCAGCCCCACGATAGCAGCCAGTCCGGCCATAATGGTATGTTCGTTGGTTATTAAGATGTTGAAAATTGAATATTTTTTGGAAGATTGATCCTTCATTGTTATTAGGAAGGTCCTGACGGACAAGTCAGCGGCGTGAAGTCTAACAGTATTCGTACTTCACTTCCCTTAAGAACAGCCCGTGGGCAGGGGCTGTTATCCCGGCTTGTCTGCGGTCCTTTGAGATTAAGATATTCCGAAACTCTTCTGGCGAGATTTTCTCAAGTCCAACATCAACAAGAGTTCCCACAATGTTTCGTACCATGTGCCGCAGGAAGCCGTCGGCCTCAATATTGAAAACCACATAACCATCCGCATCCTTTCCGGCCAGGTTTACATCTATTACGGTCCGAACAGCATGGGATCGGGGGCTACCGGCTCCCTCAAAGGCTGAAAAGTCGTGCTGGCCCCTCAGGCAAAGCATGGCTTTCCTCATTGCCTCGAAGTCAAGGGGGGTTCTGATGTGCCACGCATACTGCCTAAAGAGGGCAGCCGGAGTCGGCCGATTCAAGATACGGTATTCGTAGACCTTGCTCTGAGCATCGTATCGAGCATGAAACGTCTCACCAACCGCTGCACAATCTTTGATTACGATATCTGGAGGAAGGAGGCTGTTCAGGCCTTTTGTAAAGACATCAGGCGTGAGTCTCGTCTCCAGGCAAAAGTTCGCCACCTGGCCCGTGGCATGCACCCCGGCATCGGTTCGTCCAGACCCGATCAGCGTGACGGACTGTCCTGTAATCGTCCTCAGCGCATCCTCTATTGTCCCCTGGATCGTATGTGTATTGCTCTGGCGCTGCCAGCCATGATAGGCCGTGCCGTCGTATTCGATAACAAGTTTGAAGTTGCGTAATAGAATCAAACCCTTTCTCGGGCGGGCATAAAGCCCGCCCCTACACACCTTGGGGGGTACGGTTCGTAGGGGCGGGGTTTATCCCCGCCCGGAGTCTTTCTAAAGTGCCTAAAGCCCGCCCTGGTAATTGGCTGGGCCAGGGTTAAAAGATGAAACACCGTTTATTTGGTTCTATTCGTTTTCGTTCCGTTTCCGGGTAAAGGCACCGGTTACCCGGCGCCCTCCCCACAGACCCGTACGTGAAGATTTCCCTCATACGGTTCCTCGGTTCTGATTACTCAGAAACCAAACAGGCACGACCCCGTTTGGCGCATAACTTTGCTGCCCTGCAAGCTGTTTTAGATATTATGGACTATTCTGGGTTTAGGAAACGAAAAGCTTGCTCGAATCCTCTCAAACTTTTCCCAACTAATAGCGCCTTTGTGACTTCGGCGACTCAGCCAGAACCGCCAAGCCTTCTCTGCATACTCAAATACGATCTCAAGTACCTTATAGTTGCTTCGGACTCCATGATACTGGTAATAGCCCCGCAACTTCGCGCAGAGTGTCTTGTAGTGCTCCTTGATCGGCTCATGACGATTTTCCCGGCACCAGAGCCACAGCCCCTTCATAAATCGGGCCAGGCGTTTCTTAACTGTTTTCTTCTTTATTACCCAGTATCCTCGACGTGATTTCGACCAGTAGAAAGTAAATCCCAGAAAATCGAATGTGCCGTTCGTTGAGTCGGTTTTGATGTTTCTAATCGGCTTCTTGAACGGTATCATCGTCGTTTTGTCAGGATGAAGGCTTAGCCCGAAACGCTCAAAACGCTTCGGCAGGACGGTCATAATCCTGTGTGCATCCGCTTCCAGTTCGCAGCCTATGATGAAATCATCGGCAAATCTGATCAGGAAGCATCTCCCATGCACCCGTGGCTTGACCTCCTTTACAAACCAATCATCCAGTACGTGGTGAAGAAAGATATTACTCAGCAGAGGCGAAATAAGTCCCCCTTGAGGGGTTCCCTTTTCAGGGTACGTTATTGTTTCCTCTTCCATTACTCCGGCATTTAACCATTTGCCGATCAGTCGTAATATCCCTCCGTCATTGACCCTCCGCTGGACAAATCTCCGCAGATAACCACGGTCAATGTTGTCAAATAGTCCTGTTATATCCGCACTCACTATCCATCCGATATTCAATCTCATGCACTGCTCTCGCAGCTCTTGCACTGCATGATGTGGGCTGCGACCCTTTCGGAATGCGTAAGAAAAGTCATAGAAATCCACGTCATAAACTACCTGCAACACCATTGAAACCGCTCTCTGGACAATTTTATCCTCGAACGTCGGTTTGCCTATCGGACGCTTCTTTCCTCCTTCCTTGTCAATCCATACCCGCTCAACCGGTGGCGCTACATACCTGCCCCAGCGTAAACGCTCGCGCAAATCACTGAGATTTTCTTCAAGGTTCTCCGCATATTCCTGCGCTGTAACCTTGTCTATCCCAGGCGCTACGTCCTTGCGGGTCTGACGATACGCCTCCCGAAGTAGGCCCACATTTACCCTGTAGTACAGATTATTAAACACCATGCTGGGATAGCGGGCTGCCTGCTCCGCAATCTCCTGAAGTTTCGGTGATATGGTTTGTGGTCCCGGAGTACCTCCCATATTTCCCCCCAGAAAAACGTTATGCCCGGCTTCACCTTCCCTTAAATGGGTCCCTAGGGCCGCAGTTCCCCATCCTACCAGTCAGAATTACCACCCTTCTGACCATCGGTACTATGATCCGCTAAGACTTCCAAATGCTCATCTCGGGTTGGTTCGCTCTTCGCTATCCGCCCCCGATACCTTGTATCGCCCGTCTTTTCGTTTGTGTTTCCCCCACGTTGGCGGGACTCGTTGATGGGCGGGACTCTCCTCATCAACGCCGGGATTTTGCTTACGCTGGATCTCCTACTACCTTCTTCTTACGCAAGGAAACATCTGGATCTCCCAAGTTCCCGAGTTACCCC
>JAQYWL010000170.1 GCA_030145035.1 Desulfobacteria bacterium
GGCCCCGAGGGATCTCTAGGAAAACCAGGTCATTTTTCGGCTTTTTGGCACGAACTATGCTTATTAAGGATGGTAAGTGAACAGGATCGATCTTAAGTGAAATTCAAGAGTTAAACAATAGAGGTGGTGCAAAAATAATGTTGAAAAATCAAAGAACAAATCCTGAAAAGGTGGTTGAATTTTTGGGCACTTTCGCGCTGGTTTTCTTATTGATTCTCTTCCTGCCGGGCAATTCCTCTGCCAAGGTCACTGGTGTCTGCTCCAACTGCCACACCATGCATAACATGCAAGGTGGGTCAGCCCTGAGCAACTATGGCGCTGATGGCAAGCCGTGGAAGGGTACAGGTCCAAATCCTGCCCTGCTTCGCGGCACATGTCTGGGTTGCCATGGCATGGGCGAAGCGAGCAAGATTAAAACCATAGGCAGCAGTCAGATCCCGCAAGTCTACCATACGGATGCTGCTGATTTAGCAAGCGGCAATTTCAGGTATATTGAAACAGGCGCTGATGACAGGGGGCATAATGTAGTTGAATTAGGTAATGCCGATGGTGTCCTGGACGGTGCTCCGGGTGCAATTAACCAGTTCAGTCATGATGTTTGTGTCACCGATTCAAACTTGACCTGTGCTGGAGAGAATGGTTGTCATGGTAAGCGCGTGCTCGACGCCGGGGGTGGGTTACCTGCTTTGAAAGGTGCTCACCATGGGAATGTGGATGGCCAATTAAACACTGCTGATAGTGTCTCTAATAGCTATAGGTTCTTACTAGGTGTGAAGGGTCTCGAAAATCCAACGGCAGTTGCAACAGAAAAATGGCAGAATGTGAATGCGACTAGCCATAACGAGTACTATGGGGCAACTACCCCGCAGGTATTAGGTTGTAGTGGTGGTGAGACAACCTGTCATATTGGTGGTAGTGTGCAGTCTCCAAATAACACAATAAGCGGGTTTTGTGCTACGTGTCATGGGCTTTTTCATACGCTAACAGGAGCCGGTATGGACAGCTGGGAAGGGATCGGCAGCAGTACTTCGTCACCCTTCCAGAGGCACCCGACCGATATCGTAATAAAGGATTCAGATGAATACGCTGTTGCCAACAGAACGTACAAAGCACAGGCCCCTGTAGGCAGGACGACCGTACCTGCTTCTGCTATTACCACTGCCACTGCAAACGATGTTGTCACCTGCCTATCCTGCCATGCGGCTCATGCCAGTAATTATCCGGATATGCTCAGGTGGAATTATCCTGGTGATATGGTGGCAGGCGGCGGCGGAGCTGATGGCACGGGTTGTTTTACCTGCCACACCGAAAAAGATAATCCGTAAAATTTGCAATTCCTTGAATCATCCAAGGCAGGGCCGGCAACGGTCCTGCCTTTTTTGTTGCCGGTCCTGATGGCGTCAGGTCACAAGAGGCTGTTGTCTAGTGCCCATCGAGAAACTCCCCCTCAAAGATTTCTTCTTGAATATCTGTGTCAAACGTTCTAAAGAAAGCTTTACCCGTTCTTTCGGAAAGCCCGTCGGCCGTTGCCCCAAGAAAAAGATGTGATGATAGTGGTGAGCCTGAGAATTTTTCTTAAAAGGACAGTTGTACTTTCGGGCACTTTCTTGCTGACGCTGCCCTTGATTCTGTTCATCCCAGGCAACTCCTCTGCCAAGGTCACCGGTGTCTGCTCCAACTGCCATACCATGCACAACAGCCAGGGTGGCATTGAGATGTCAACGGACAGGACACCATACGGCACCCTTTTGCTGGACACCTGTGTTGGATGCCATTCCAGCAGCGAGTCGTCCACAACCTATGATCTGGACGGGTGCAAGGTGCCTGTCGTATACTTCACAGGAGGTCAGCCTGGTACATACCTGGCAGGTGGTAACTATTATTGGGTTAAGAATACGGGCGATGCCTATGGACACAATCCTGTTGAGCTAGGTGCGGTGGATAGCACCCTGACTTCGCCCCCCGGTGGTCCTGGTCCTGATCACACATTCCAGGTCCGATGCTCGGGAGGAGGAGGCACGGGAGGAGGGTCGCGAGGCTGTCATGGTAACCGTTTCCTGGAAAACGATGCCACTATGAAAGGCTTTCATCACCAGAATGAGGGGGGAACGCTGACGACAGCCAATACTGTCGGCAACAGTTTTCGCGGGATCTTCGGATTAAAGGGGTATGAAGACCCGGATTGGGAACAAGAAACAACGACCGACCATAACCGGTACTCGGGCTCAGCCTCTCCCTCCACCTCTAACTGCGCCGGATCATGTCATGGCTACGCTTTTGGGTGGCCATCAGGAAGCCCGCCGGAATATGACACCATCAGCGGCTTCTGTGCAGCCTGCCATGGGCAGTTCCACCAGCTCGACGATGCTTATAGCATTGATGGGTTCGGTGGCACACAGAGCAATGGCCAGTGGATACGGCATCCCAGCGACATCTTACTCCCCGAGACCGGAGAGTATGGGGGATATCCTACCTACAGCGTGGAGGCCCCGGTGGGGTACACTGATGTATCCGCCCCCACGCGGGCTACGGCAGTGGTAACCTGCCTCTCCTGCCACCGGGCGCACGGAAGCCCTTATCCGGATATGCTCAGGTGGGATTATAATGATATGGTGGCTGGCGGCGGCACGAACACCACAGGCTGCTTTACATGTCATACTACCAAGGATGATGGAAGCTAATCCAATAGCTCTTAAAAGAATTAGACTCCTAAAATCTGCAACGTCTTGAATCCAAGGCAGGGCCGGCAACGGCCCTGCCTTTTTTGTTGACCGTTAGGCCGAATCATCCGGAAAGGTAAGCGGGTTACCGGCCAATTTGTTCCACGAGCTGGGGCAAGAGCTCTCCGGCTTTGCCTTGAATGGAGAGGTCAAATAGAGAACTCTGGGGTGTGTTTGAACGGTTTAGCTCTGCTACAAAGGCCCCGGCCCTTTTTGCCACGATGCCGAATGATGCAGCAGGCTGGACCATGCCAGAGGTCCCTACGATGAGCATCACCTGTGCTCTTTGAAGGCACGTGTAAATCGCATGTAATATCTTTTCATCAAGGGCTTCGCCAAACCAGACCACACCAGGTCGAAGCAATCCGCCGCAGGCCTCGCATTTCGGGAGTATCTTGATGGGGACCTCTCTGTTGTCAAAGGTATTGCCGCATTCCAGGCACCTGACACGCCAGATCGTCCCGTGCATTTCCATGGGGTTCTTGCTTCCGGCAGCCCTGTGCAATCCATCCACATTTTGTGTCACAAGGGTAAAGTCTTCAATCCTTTTTTCCAGCTCAATTAGGGCATAATGTCCCGCGTTCGGCTTCAGGGGTTTAATAAGGCTGCGCCGCCAGTCGTACCATTGCCATACAAGCGCAGGGTCTCTGTGAAAGGCCTCCGGAGTTGCAAGGTCTTCGGCCCTGAAGTTCTTCCACAAACCATCTGCCCCCCGGAAGGTGGGCACCCCGCTTTCCTGGGAGATCCCCGCGCCGGACAAAACCACAACCCTGGTGGAGGCGTTGATCTTCTCTGCAATCTGCCTGATGGCTCCAGTGTTCATGGGTTTTTCTCGTGCCTATGCTGTTCTGGCTAAACAAGGCTGTATCTTTTCATACGGTTAAGAATCTCTCGCCCGCTCCCCTTGGTCGCTTGAGCCCACAGAGATCACAGAGATCATTTCTTTGGCCTGATTTTTTGAGCAGGAAAAATCAGGCCAACAGCTCGGTCCGCCTCCGGCGGACACTATTGATTCTGCAATTTCCGTCTATGAGCAAAGGCTTACGAAAATTGATTCGGAAAGACAGTTTTGCACCGATAATGACTTCCCGCGTGAGCGGGATAGCAGTTTGAGCAGATTTCCTGTCTCAGGAAATCTGCTCAAAAACTCTGGGCCTCTGAGAACTCTGTGAGAGACAAAATGATTGCACTATTTTGCCTTGTGCCGGTCCAATATCTTTTGAATCGCTATCGCACACTCAGCCTTGTTTTCATCCGGACAATCTATATCCAGGATCTGTTTTGCCAGATCGATCTGATTGACCTTGGCCTGGAACTTCTCCGCTTCCTCCTTCACAAGTCTTATGATCTCGGCATCATGTTTGTCTGTAACCGGCATCTTTCCTCCTTGATTAATCGGCTTAAACCAGCGCCTCTGGTAGTGGTACCATAAGAAGGTTTTATCGTTATAGTAATTGTGGAAGAGTGCCTAAAGTGAGCTAAAGTGCCTAAAGTGAGCTAAAGTTAATGTGCACGCCTTCGGCGTGGTCAATCTAAAAACAGGTTACGCTGAAAGCGCAGTCCTCAACTTTAGGCACTTTAGGCACTTCAAACTTTAGGCGCTTTTTGGTTCCGGCTTGTCCGGGTTAGGCACTTACCCGAGGGTACCTTTGCTACTTGAGCATGTTCATATGCTCTGTCTTTATACATTTGCTCATCACGACCCCAAGACCTGCCTTTCGGGCCTTGTCCGCCGCCTGATTATGGGCAAGGCCCAACTGCATCCAGACCACCTTAGCCCCAATCTCTATGGCATCATCCACAACAGGGGGTATGGCCTCTAATTTCCTGAAAATGTCCACCACATCGATTGGGAAGGGAATGGCCTTCAGGTTGGGATAGCATTTCTCACGCAGTATCTCTTTTTGGCCGGGATTGACCGGCACGATCCTGTAGTGGTTCTCTTTCAGATATTTGGCCACCTTGTAGCTGTCTCTTTCCGGCTTGGGGGACAGGCCTACAATGGCCACTGTCTTGTATTTCTCAAGGATCGCTTTGATTTCTTCAGAAGGCGGATTGTATTCAGGGATTTCACACTGGAGACCTGACATGGCATTCTCCTGTTGCGTAATCGTTATCATCATATTAGATGGGGTCTCGGGGGTCAAGTTATGAAATCGCAAAGTTATATAAAATCCCGCAGGGATTTTATAACTTGACACCGGTGAGCACAAACAATTGGGGAGTTAAGGCCCGCCTGCCATCGCCGTATACAATACGTAGTTCATGCAGTTCGCTATATGGCAATGGCGGGCAGGCGTAAGCCTTTTACCCGGGAGGCTAAAATCCTTACGGCCCGCCCTGCCCGCCCTGGCGCGACAGAAGTTGGACAATGCGCAGGGGAGAAAAACCCGGTCTGGGCCAGGGGCGCGACACCACTCGAACAATCTCTTACCGAGGCAAACCCGGTCTGGGCCAGGGATTAACTCCAAATGCTATTTCGACGCATGCGAATAGTTATTAACTTCTTACTTGGGCGAGCGGAAAAGGAACTGCGAGACATCATCTTTAAAGAAAGAAAAAAGGGGTGAGAGTCTACAGGGCACGCATGAACTCTGGCCTAAGAGGAATATCTCCTCTCAGGGCTTTGTCGATTAGGTTGACCGTTGCCTCTTGGTCCCTGGGGAGCCTTGCCTTGATGGGGAGATAGTTGGAGGCATGGTTGGCATAAAACAGCCCACCGGAAAGATCGGTATGGGCTATCATGGTCTTGAGTTCCCTTAGCATCTCCATGGGTGAGACCAGCCTGAAGCGGCCCTCTGCATAGTCTAGCCCAAGGGGTGTGTTGGGAAGGAGCATCAGGCTTAAGGCTCCCACGTAGTCCGGGTCCATGGCACTGAGGGCCCGGCCCGTGGCTTCAGCATGCACATCGGAGCGTTCAGGTCCGGCCAGGCCAAGGAGCACCGTAACCGAGAGCTTGATCCCTGCCTCAACGACCCTTCGACCCATCTTGATGATGGTATCTGCCCGGACCCCTTTTCGCACCTTCTTCAGTGTGACATCGTCACCGGTTTCAAGGCCCATGTACACGATACCTAACCCGTGCTCACGCAGGGCCACTATGTCTTCCAAGGTTTTGCTTCGGATACTTTTGGCATTTCCGTATATGCCAATGCGCGTGATCCAGGGGAGTCGCTCACGAATGGTCTTAAGGAGTTTGAGAAGTCTCGCTTGAGGGAGGATCAGGGCATCGCCGTCTGTGAGGAATACTCGACGCTGGCGTCTGCAATAGCGTGCTGCAAACTCGATGTCGTGTTGAATGACCGATTCCGGCTTGATTGTAAAACGCACGTCTTTGTACGTGCCGCAAAACGTACACTTGTTGTGGGAGCATCCCACCGCGACCTGAAGGATGATGCTGTTGGCCTCACTCGGAGGCCGGATGATAATGCCCTGATAGTCCATGTCCATTAGGAATTTAGTCCGTTATCAATGAGATTTGCGTTTTTTCTGGCAGAAGACCTTTTGTCGTATTCAATACGAATCATATATGCAAGCACATAGCCAGTTAGCCAGGTCTGGGCCAGGGTTAACCACTTGACCATTTTCCCACTTGACTACTCGACCGAAATCATGGGAATTACAGGACGTATTATCACACTATCACGATTCATAGTCCAGGGTAAATCATCCTCAAAGGGGAGGCATGACCATGGCGGGTCAAGATGTCAGGTTCAGGATTGAAAAAGATACCATGGGCGAGGTGCGGGTCCCGGCAGACGCCTATTATGGCGCTCAGACCCAGCGTGCCGTGGACAACTTTCCCGTAAGCGGAATCAGATTCCCCGGGGTTTTCATCAGGGCCCTTGGCCTCATAAAAAAATATGCAGCCCAGGTAAATAAAGACCTCGGACTCTTGGACGCGCAGTTTGCCAGGTCTATCATGACGGCTGCTGATGAGGTGGCGGCGGGAAAGATGGACGAGCAATTTGTGGTAGACATTTTTCAAACAGGCTCGGGTACCTCTACCAACATGAATGCGAATGAGGTGATTGCAACAAGGGCCAATGAACTGCTCACTGGCAAACGAGATGCTAGAAAGCCCGTGCATCCGAATGACCACGTGAATATGGGCCAGTCGAGCAATGACGTGATTCCCTCAGCCATTCATATAGCTGCCCTGACCTCTGTTACCGAACACCTCGTCCCGGCCCTTGAGATCCTCTACGAATCACTCCACAAGAAGTCCAGGGCCTTTGACAGCATTGTCAAGATCGGACGAACCCATCTTCAAGACGCAGTACCCATCCGGCTGGGCCAGGAGTTCAGCGGCTATGCCCATCAGGTGAAGCTCGGCATAAAAAGGCTCCAAGCAGTCAAGGACTCGCTTTCCGAACTTGCCCTTGGCGGTACCGCCCTGGGCACGGGCCTGAATACCCACCGCGAATTTGCCCCCAGGGTTATTGATTTGATCTCACACGAGACCGGGTGTCGATTCAAAGAAGCAGAGAATCGCTTTGAGGCCCAGGCCGCCCGGGATGCGGCTGTAGAGACAAGCGGCGCTTTGAAAACAGCGGCAGTGAGCCTGCTGAAGATAGCAAACGATATCCGATGGCTTTCATCGGGTCCCAGGTGCGGTCTTGGGGAGATCGACATCCCGGCCCTCCAGCCTGGGTCCTCGATCATGCCGGGCAAGGTGAACCCGGTCATCCCGGAATCTGTGATCCAGGTTGCAGCCCATGTCATAGGCAATGACATGGCCATCACCATAGGCGGTCAGGGAGGCAATTTCGATCTGAATGTGATGCTTCCTGTGATTGCCCACAATTTGCTGGAGTCTATTAGGATTCTTGGTTCATCGGCAAAGATCTTTGCTGAAAAATGCATCAATGGCATCACAGCCAATGAAGCGAGGTGCAGGGCCTTTATAGAAAATAGCCTGGCCATGTGTACAGCCCTCGTGCCGGTCATAGGATATGAAAAGGCCGCGGCGATTGCCAGGGGGGCTCACACAACCGGAAAGACGGTGCGAGAGGTGGCCATGAAGGAAAAAGTCCTGCCCGAAGCACAACTGAAGGAGTTACTGGACCCTCTTAAGATGACATGAGTGCCTGTGGTGTGCAGTATTCAAAATAGTTGGATAGTTTGAC
>JAQYWL010000083.1 GCA_030145035.1 Desulfobacteria bacterium
AGCCAGTCGATTCTTGACTTTTTGTTTCTGCAGCGGGAACGTCATATTCAATGTGCGACTGGGGTTTTAACGACCTGATAAGTGTAGCGGAAAAACCTATTACGATAGATAAAACGAGTACTGTTGCAAGAAGACGTTTCTTGCCAATTAAGCCCTCGTACCATCCATACTTTGTCAAACACAAATAGGAGCCGAATTTTAACAGAGCGGCACAAAGGGAGGCCAGGAAAGAACATATGAGGATGATTATTAAAAGGAGTTTCAGCGAATCTTCACCTCCTTCTTCAGGATGTCGTGAACAATGCCACAAATACGACTAGAGATAAAAACACAAACTGAGGAGTAGGCTAACGTAGATACTGACTCGCTAGGATTTTAGGCTATGTTAACAGTTCGTCTTTGTGGCCGCGGAATCACGATATCTTGCCAGGATCTCTACTCTTAAAATTCTATAAATATCAAAAGGATATCAAAACTTCAACCATTTTTCCGCGGTCTGTATTCGACCATATCATACCTCACAACTGAATCAAAATCCCGCATAACCCCTGAAGTTCAATACACAATCACCCCATCGACCATCTCACAGGCCGACAGGGGAATTTTCATCACACGTAGAGACCTAACTTCTTCATCTGGGAATCCTGCCCCTCTTGGATTGGGAATCAACTTAATTCGCTGAAATAATAACACTTTTCTCTTGACGTGGTCAGTTAAGTGCGGATATCTTTGAAACCCTGGATAACTCTCTAATATTTATTGACAATCTCTCAACAATCCTCTATAAACCATATCTAAACAGATATCCCAAGGAGAATCCCCATGACCAAAACCGATCTGATAGACACCCTACGCAAGGAAACCGGCCTCTCAAAACCAAAAGCCGAACAGGTCGTCGAACTGTTCTTTGACGAAATGTCCAACGCCCTTGCAAATAGCGACCGGGTTGAGATCAGGGGTTTATGCAGCTTCTATGTCAAGGATTACAAAGGCTACACCGGACGAAATCCCAAGACCGGGGAACCGAGGGAGGTACCGGCGAAGAAACTGCCCTATTTCAAGTGTGGCAAGGAGTTGAAAGAGAGGGTGGATTATAAATAAGCCAAAACCAGTAATAAAATCGCTTCGTGATTTTATTTACAATCCAGTTAAGGAGGAAAACGATTATGACGAAGTTAAAGAAGGATCTGCAGGCTGTAACGAAGACCTTGAAAGCTCTGGCACTGAAGAGTGAGAAGATTGTAAAGGCACTTGATAAGCTTGGGAAGGTCCCGACAGAACTCAAAGCTAAAGCGAAATCCGCTGGGAAGACTGCTGTCGAGAAAGCCAAGCTGACCGCTACGGAGCAGGTTGTAAACATCATCAAGAAAGCAAAGCACGGTATCGATGTTGGCACGCTGAAAATAAAGACGGGTTTTGAGGACAAAAAAATCAGAAACATTCTTAACAAGGCGTTTAAGGACGGCAAGATCAAGAGGGCTGGTAGAGGCACTTATGTAGGATAATGGTGCTGGGTGGTATCTTTTTTCTCAGGTTATAGGGAGCCACGGGAATTTTGTTCCTCAACCTAAACACGGAGGAGAGCGCTCATGAAAAATCTGAAGAAGGATCTGCAGGCGGTAACCAGGGAACTCAAAGCTCTGACAAAAAAGACCGAGGCGATGGCGAAGAAGGTGGCCAAGCTTGAAAAGGCTCAATCTGCTGCGAAGGCGAAACCGAAGGCGAAGGCTAAAACTGCAAAGAAGGCTCCGGCGAAGAAGAAACCCGTGGCGAAAAAGAAAGGTGCTACGTTGACGGCCACTGACCAGGTTGTGAATATTATCAGGAGGTCAAAGAAAGGCACTGACGTTCCTGCATTGATGAAGAAGACCGGGCTTGCGGATAAAACGCTCAGGAATATCCTTTTCAGGGCTGGTAAGCAGGGGAAGATCCAGAGATCTGGCAGAGGGATTTATGTAGGGGCGTGATCTTGGTGCTGTAAGGCAACGGGATCGTGTCAGACTATACAAGTGTTTGGAAGAGCTATGAGACAGGTTTTTGGTGGTGTGAGGGAAGAGGATTACATCACATGCACCCACACGAAATCGAAACACAGGATCAGTGTGGCTATATGCGAAACATGCAAGCGAATGAAGAATTGTCCTGATTACAGGGACTACAGACAGCCCTCGCTATTTCCAGAGGTGTTGAAGAGACAGAGAATAACAAAGGCGATGTATAGGAGGCGTACTAAAGCAAAAAGGATTGGGTCTGAATCTGACGAAAATGTGGACAAACCTGTACAGCTTTTCTTGAACTTTTCATAGTTTTTTGTAGGGGCATAGTTCCTGACCAATCTGAAATATGTGAAACAGGGCCACAGGGAAATCGTACCCTTGGCCCTATTTCGCTTTCTTGACCTCAAGACGATCTTGGAGTCTGTCGTACCTAACTTCCCATGCTTTTCCCCCGCCCGTAGTTCGGATATCAATACGGTTCGTCAGCAAAGTCCAAGGGGCCGCCCTTCAGTTTTGCAGGTTTCAGTTTGAGGTTCCATGGGTCCGCCACAACGCCACCACCCGCCATGGGATCCAATACCAGGTCACCCTGATCGGAAAAATAATATAGTATATGTGCAATCATTTGGGCCGGTATCCGACCGGGCCCGGCCGCCTCGCCTGAGCGAAAGCCTTGGCCGGGCTGACTCCCTCGTCTGGGCGAGAGCGATGGCGGGCAGGCCAGTCATCACCGAAACGTTTGTCACCCCAGAGAAATACGCTTTGCTTGTCATTTACATGAATTTCACGGGGTAAACAATCATTCCAGTTCCACAGATCCCATGTCCGCAGTCCCCAGTCAAGTACCTTGAATCTATCAAGATCGCTTTTGCCCTCCAACGCAATGGACCACACAAGAGGCTCTGCCCAACCCCCAGTACGATCTTCCGGACCTTGTATGCATGCCAGCGGTGGGCGCCGTCAAGAATGCGGTATTTATCGCCATATTCCTGATGAATCTGTACTTCGATAGGATCGATCTTAAACCCATCCCGTATGTTTTCGGCAAACATCGAGACGCGCTTTGGATAAACACCGCTTCTCGGATATATTTCCTCATCCAGGATTATTTGTGTAATGGGAATTGTGTGGACTGCTTTTGCC
>JAQYWL010000269.1 GCA_030145035.1 Desulfobacteria bacterium
CTATCCCAGTTCCACATCATGCTCCCGGCAGACCAGTTTGCGGACACATGGGAAGGAGACAACGCCACTTTCGTCGCATGCTTGTCATCTTTGAGCCATGTATTTGCCGCTTCAAGATTTCTCATAGACCATCCTCTTCTCCTGCCAAGAGCAAGGCCTCCTGGTACAACTCTTTACTCATACGAAATCCTTGATTACGCGCAGATTCCAATACAGGACACAGAGAAGAGATCAAACCAGCCCGTTTAGCTTTTAGTAGCACACCAATCATCCCAACAACATTTATTCCAAGCTGTTCGGCAAAAAGACGGGCAAGCCGGTCATCAAGACCTGCCACATAACCGGCATGAATTTTTGCATAAGTGATGACTGACTGTTCACCGATTCCCAATTGATTCGAGGGCAAAGCGTCTATATCTTCCTGTGAAACTGGCACAACCGTGATCCAATCCAACACGCGTGGGTCAATAGTGTCACCTCGCAGCAAACGCCCAGCATCCAATTCCTGAACCACTTTCTCCGGTACACATACTTCTCTGTACAAAAGCGGAACCACATCCAGCTTCCCAATACGTCCCAGGTATAACAATAGCGAGGTATCAGAAACAATTGATTGTTCACTCACTGTTCACCTCTCGGTGCAGCTCTTCCGGTGTGATTTGTGAAATGGGAATGTCATACTCAGCGCACAGGTCAAGGAACATCACGCGTGGGATGCCCGCCATTAATGCCGCAGCCCCTGAAGATAATTTGCCAAGACGAAAAAGCATTAGCGCAGCATAAATGCGCATATCGCGGCACATCTCTTCAGGTGTGCGATTGAGCATCTTGCTAATTTCGTTTGGAAGACGAATAGTTAAAATATCCTCCATATTACCTACCTCCTATTATTCAGTTGCACATATCCAAAAGTGTTAAATTAATCACATTTACAAAAGCCACTCGGAACCGGGTGCGGACACCCCAACTCCTCACCCCGTCCCTGCAACCACAGGCATACCATCCAACGTTCGACCATCCAATACCCCGCCTGCTTTCTTCTTGTTTAGCCCTCCCCGCCTGCCCTCCTTACGCTATTTTTCAAATCCTTTGCATCCAGTTTCTTCAGCATGCTTCTTTGATTTTGGATATTTCCGACAATGTTCCGGTTTTACGTCGTGAATTCGGCAGATGTACTTGTTCTTTTTTGGTAGTTTTCTCAACCATGGGCACCTATTGACGTCATCTCCTGTTCTTGGACTAATCCAGATATCATAAACGAATTGACCGCCACCTAATGGTATTGGGTCAACCCATTCCAATATATCTTCTCTCCCTTCTTGCTCCCAGAGTTGGACATCGTCATCAGTTGCACATGTCTCAAAAGCATCATAGAGATTCAAGCAGCAGTTCCCGCATTGTCTACACTTAAAGTCTTCCGGGGGCATATAACCTCTACGCTTCTTGCATACCTTTGCTCACTCAATCATTCTGCCGCTGAAAAACAGCCATATCATCCCACGCACTTTCGACCATCTAGCAGACGGCCCGCCCTCTCTGCGTGCGGGTACGCACAGGCACGTTTCTTCTTCAGTCCTCCACAAAAGGAAACTTTATGGAACTGGTTCCGCACTGTAAATGATTTCCCCGGTTTTTAGAATCTCCTCCAGAAACCCGCTTTTGTCGTTTGATTGTTCCAACAAAACAGGCTCTATCCTCGCGTCGATTTCTCTTCTTAGACGAAAAAGTTTTGCTTCGGCCGTCAAGAAATCCTCATCAACACAATCTAATACCACGGCAACATCAATATCGCTGTCTTTTCGTGCAGCATCCCTTGAGTAAGAACCGTATAGTATTATTTTCCTGACGTTGAAATCCCGCCTTACGACATCCGCATATTGTTTAACGCGCTCTATAGCTGCTGCTTTATCCATTGATATAGTCCTTCAGTTTTTTGAATTATCTCCTTACATCTTTGATAAGTCAAAGACTGCATTAGCCGTTCTTTGTATGTGGGGTACCTGGCCTCAACATTTAACGGCTCCAACAGATCAACGAAATCCTTCTGCTCCTCTGTCATTTTGTCATATATTCCACTCTCGCCAGCAAGGTAATTCAGGTTATGTGTGTATGGTGGATTGCCACTTTTCGCATGAACATAATACCCCTTAAGGGCTTTTTCTACAACCTGGTGGCACATAAACCCAACATACAAAAACCGCTTACCTTTTAACATGACTTTTGCCGTTTCCAGGTCGTATTCAGCCATATCCAACCAGTACCCAATTTTTTCTTTCATATCAGTGACCTCATATGTCTTGTTCTTGAATCAAATCCTCACACTGAATACCCTTCGTCACATTTTCTCACTGTGAGAATCAGAAGGTTTGTGAGTAAGGACGCGACTTATCCGTGAGCCCTTAGATCCTCAAATCGGACGGCGTGGCAACAAACGGCTCTGTTATCTGTCTAAAGGCTGCATCTGCTGAAACTAGCACTTCCGCCCCGAGGCGCAAAGCAGTAGCAAGCACCACGGAGTCATTTGTCAAAAGACCGTATTCTCTTTGAAGCTCAAGAGCATCCTCAAGGAGGTCTTTACGTGTGCAAGGCTCAAATCCGAGGCCCAGACCCTGTAGTGCAGCAATCTTTTCCTGGTATATGGAAAGGCTTTTGACCACATCAGGCTTTTGAGCAAGCTGTCTAGCAGGATATCGGCCGCTAATCCGGCCGAGCATCACGGTCTCGGCAAGCATCAATTTGTGGACAAGCTCCTGCCACACAGTTTGGGGCAACACGCCGATCAGTTCCCCGGTAGAACAACGCCGCAGTAACCTTTGAGCTTGGGCTGAAAGACCTTGCTCGGCATAAAGGAGGACATTGGTATCAATGACGCACAGGCTGCCACTTTGAATATCGTCAAGGTTCATACGTCCCAGGCATCCTCCTCAAGGATTTGCTGAAACTGCTCCTTTGAGAGCTTGAAAGGCCGCTCGCAAAAAATCTGGTATGCTGCATCGCGCTCTTTTGGCTTGGGAACGCCTTTGCTTAGATAGGAAACGAGAGCGTCCTGGATGAGATCACTCAAGGGCCTTCCTTCATCTGCTGCCTTATGCTTGGCAAGTTTGATCACCTCTTCTTCAATGAGTGTGCCGATTTTCTTTTTCATGGTATTTATCCTGTTTTGATTCTCCCCCTCCCCCAACCCCTCCCGCCAGGGGAGGGGAGTAATGGGCAATGATTAGCCCGCCAGAGAAAGGGGGCTATGCGTAAGAGCTACCTCCAACGAGGGGAGATGAAAGAATTCATTCCTCCATAGGTCCCAGTACCAACCATGGTGTGAGTACTTCCATCACAGTATTTCTCCAGACAAGATCAAATCCATCCCATATGCCCTCAAACATGTCTGCGCTGCGAGCAGAACTATCCATGAACCTCAAGTCTGGGAACCGAGACCACAGCATGATAGCTGATGATTCCCTTGAAATGGTTTGAACTTCGTTTGGTGTTTGAAAATAATGATAAGAAATGCCCTGCTCCTGAAATTCATGCCTTTGAACCAATCTGGATGGTCCGGTGGCCGGCAGTTTTAGGCCAAGCCGATCACCGATAAAGTCTTCTGTTGAGCTGGGTATGGCTGATCGTGCACAGCGGACCGAAAGTACAGGCCTCTTGGACGTCTCTGCAGGGTCAAGTAATCGGGGCAGCTCCCTGAGGGAACACCCGTCGAAGATGACTACTCCTCCGTCATGATACTCTGAGAAAAAACCGGGAATGCTCATGGGGCTTGCAGGGCTTGATACGAGTTCATCAAAGATGGAATCAGCGGCTGAAGAGAGCAGAGTTTCCCTTTCGTGGACAAGCTTTTCTCCTGACTTCAAATAGCGTGATGGAGAAGATCCACACTCGTTGAAGCGGTCAGTCGTCCAAACAGCATTCAGCAACCAATCTTCGATCTCTGGAAGCCGTGGGCCGGGCCGCGTCAATTGATCAAGGATATCTCTATCCAATGCCCTCATAAGTCATTTCCCATATTGTTGGAATCGCCCCTTTGCGATGATGTGTTGGTTTCAATACTAAGCCTTGCTTGAAAGGTGGCGTTCTCAAATTTCGGCAAAGATTCGCATCGAGTTTCAACCTCAGCCTTATCAATAGGGCCAGGACAAGTGATTTTTACTTGGACCTCCAGACTTCCGGGACCCGTCAACGCGCCCCTTAGAGTGCTCGGATACCCCGTCAATTCCACATCTTCATGATTTGCGAAGATATTGAAGGTGGCATTTTGGATGCCTGGCCCTTCAATATCTTGGATTCTAGTAGCAATTTCCTTGCGCAGCTCCTCAGGTGAACGACAAGCAATTGTACTCCTTTCTTCAAGGGCCACTGAAGGCATAGGAACAATAGGCCCTGGTTCCGGCTCAACAGGAGTTGGAATGGTCGGTGGTGCCTCAGGTGGTCCAGGAATAGAGGGTGGTGGCGTTGTTTCGGGCCAGGGTTCGGCCAAAATGGCCAGTGGGAGTTCTCCAGCACCAAGCATCACATGCTGGCCGCAAAAGTTGCGGCGCGTGTGCCGGAGTCCGAGAACACGGTTGCGGTCCTCAACAAGACCAACAACAGCATCTGAAATGGCAGGTACGGAAAGGGGAACAGGATATCCAAGGGTGCTTCGGTAGAGGTCTCCCACCTGGGAAATGGTTTTTCCAACAAGTGTATCCATACGCTCAAGGATGTGCTCTTGAATAAGGGGTTCAGGATAGATATGAGTTCTCAAATACCTCAGGGCATCTTCTTTGTTCCATGCCTGGCCAAGGGATTCCAGCTCGAAAGCAGTGTCTTTAGGACGATTAGACCATTTTTCAATACGAACATACATGAGACCGGATGCCTTAATGGTATCCCGCACATTCCTACGTTCTTTACCTGCTATGGTCTCGTAGCGCTTCCTGCGTTCCGCTGATGCGGCTGATGGTGCAAGATTCTCGGCAGCTATTGATTTCTTGGCAAATGCAAGTAGATCGGGATTCGTGAAGTGGTTGGCGTTATCATCCCTTGGTTCAAAAAGCAGAATCTGATTTCTATTCTCAGCGCCAAAGTAAAGGCCATGCCGTTCCACATCAGACAGGCGTCGCTGAGAAAGCACATAACGCAGAGAATTCTTGGAGAGGCCATCTAAGGCAAGCTTCGTTGTGTCCGGATCTGAAAAGAAGACGGTTTGCTTTGTGTCGCCGAAGAGATCCTGCTTCCAGATCTTTTGTATCTCATCCCTGGCTCGTTCGTCTTGAATATGTATGGTGGCAAGGGCAACCTTTGCATATTCATTTTCTTCCAAATCAAAGAAGAACCTGCCTTCACGTTCATGAAAAAATGAACCATAAGTACGAAATGCCCGGAGGCTGCTTTCAAATTGATTTGGATCACACCCGGGCGCTACCACATGGCGGACCAGCTCTTCGCGCGAGACTCCTCGCATGCGGCCTGCTGGTGCCAGACTGGCGAGCATGACGGCTGAAGCCAGGGACTCCGCATGGGGCTGGCTTGATAGATCACGGAGGTTTGAAGCAGCACAATTGATCAACGTGGCTGAAGGATCGAGATCCTGCAAACGATCGGCACAAGCATGGTCGGTAAGCTTGCAATTAGCCGCTGTAAGCAGAAACGACCCGGAGGGCATGGCGTCTAACATGGCGGCGAGCAAGCCGAGTGCACCGCGCGTACCCTGAAAGCCACCCGATTCTGTGATACGCTCAAAGATCAGTTCGATGAGCTCCGGTAAGAAAGGGTAGGCACTCTTCAATCTGGAAAGGTACTCGTCGGAAGTATCCACCCCGAGTCGTTTCCAGATATTGACATAAGAGCCGATCAGTGCGTCAGCAGCCCCTTGGTCATGGGTGTCGGCATCCGCAAAAAGCCTGTGGCGTACAACTGCTGCACGATCATCAGAACTTCGAAACCGCAGCTCAAGGCGCGGAACTCGCTTCAAAGTGGCCCCAGGTTCGTTGGTGCCATCATAAATTGCCGCAAACAAGCTGACCAGTGGATTCCGATTAGCCTCCTCTGATACCATCTGGAGGAAACTCAAGTTTTGGCTTTTCCGGGCAGGGTCACCGATATTCGAAATACCTCTTTCCAGCTCATCAAAAATGAGGATAAGCGGCCTGCCTGAGAGGGCCTTTCGAAATTCATCGAGGGACGGCGGTCGACTTGATTTCCAATCAGCACCCAGCTTTCGGCCAAGTGCTGTCCACAACGAATCAAAGGGAAGCGTTTGATCGGTGAATTTTTCAACAATAACGATGGGGTCTTTTGGGGAAGACCACGAGAACCCCAGAGATTCCATCCACGCGCGGGCTTGTTCAGGGTGTGCGAAAAGATGATATCCGGTCAGTAGACCATGAGATTTGCCCAATCCTTTTACAGATTCAGCCAGGAAGACGCCAGTTTCGCTATTATCTGAATCACTCGGGCCATAGCGGCGACTCAAGGCTCGCAGCATTGCGCGAATATCTGAGGACGGGTAGGTCAAACCGAAGAAAGCCTCAGGGTTGCGCTCCATGCAGCTTTTTGGCCCTGATCGGATCTTCTCGAGGTTTATTACACTATCAATTTGTCGGGCTGATTTGTATCGTTTTTTCATAATGTGGAAGACTATTACAGAATTCTTGCAACGTCAAGAAAAAAGGGTAATTTTTTTCGAGTACATAATTGTTAAGGAAAATCAATTTGAGGAACTTGGGGTGGGACTGCACTGCTGTTGCTGGGGTCGGGGCAAGCTATCCTATTGATATTCACGGAAAAACATTCCAAAAATAGGTGTTTTGAGACCTTAAAGTGCTATTTTCAAGGGCAAAATCATCACTTTAATAAGCTCAAAGCTCAAAGCTCAAAGCTCAAAGCTGATAGCTCATAGGCCATGGCTCATGGCCAGGGCGTGGGGATCGGCAGTCGGGGTTCTGCGATCATCTTCTGGTCTTCTTTGTACGCTTGCCATAAGCAGCACGGACTTTTTTGATGACGAAACCAATCCTTTTCCTGGGCTTTTCAGGTGGTGTCATGAGCTGGCGGATGGCTTCGAAAATAGTCTGAATGCTCTCGTCATGGCTTTCGATCTTGCGCTCCAGTTCGCTCAACTTCAGTGCCAATTTTTTATGTGTTACCAGCATCTGGCGCAGTCTGACAAAAGCGCATACTACAAAAATACTGGCTTCTATGGCACGTTGTGTACTGAGGACGCTGGCTGCCATGATCGCCCCATGCTCCGTTTACAGGAAGAATATCGATAGTGGAGACAGGACCAAAGGTTTGATGAGGTAGCAGAAAGAAAGGATTTGTGGGTGGAATTCTTTGTGCTCTTCTTTTGAAGCGCACGGTTGATGGTTTCCCTTGGGGAGACGGGTGGGCTATTCGTCCGC
>JAQYWL010000063.1 GCA_030145035.1 Desulfobacteria bacterium
TACCATTCCATCACATCGCTCCCGCAGATGCCGCTCGCCTCTATCCGAACCAGGAGTTCACCCGGGCCTATCCCGGGGATGGGCATCTCCTCTATCCGGATGTCCTTATTATTGTAATACATAGCCACGCGCATGTTTCAGATCCTCATTCAAGATCATCTTCACCAAACACTTCGGCTTCATACACCTCAACCTTGGTCTCCGGGTCCTGCCAGGCCTTTGGCGACATCCCTCCTTTTAGACAGAGGTGCTCAAGGAACTGCTCTTTGTCCGGGAGCTGCTTCCAGACCTGGGGAAGGAAGATTGAGCGGTGTACACCGCAAGACAGGATGACTCCATGGACTTTCGGTTTTAGTTTGCGCTTGAGATCCTCCCCGTCCTTGAAGCCAAGGGCTTCTGGTACGGAAAGGACACTGATCTCGATGTCTATCTCCTTGAGTTCGTCCGCGCTCAGGCGTGAAAACCTCGAATCGTCAAATGCGGCGCTTTGGGCATTTTTCTCCACACATTCCAGAAGGGGGTATATGGGCTCAATCGTGCCGATGCAGCCGCGCAGTTGGCCGTGTTTGTGAAGCGTGACAAAGCATCCTCTCAACTCATTCATGACGGGAGAAACCTGGCCGGGTCTCTCCACATTGGTCCCTTTCACAAGCCTGGCCTCAATGGCCGAGCGAGCAAGCTTCAGAAGGGCTTCTCTTTCCTTGGTAGAAAGTCTCTCTTTCATCGTATTTGTCCCCTCCTTTCTATGCACAAAGGCAATACTTGCATAACCTACGACACGGTTCCTGCCGCCCGCGGTGTCGCCGGAGTTTCTGTAGTCTACCAATATACCTTGCCAGCCCTTGATTTCAGCTATATGCATCAGTGTCAGGACGGCTTGCTTGCCACAGGCCTCGCATATGGGCATGTCAGAGAATTTGCAGTTAGAGATAGCCGTGGTGCAAATTCGATCCAGGCCAATGGCCGTTTCATAGGAATAATAGTGAGAAAGATCCGAGCTTGCCACCACAAGGGTATCCTCCCCAATATATGGAGCAAGGACCTTGGCAAGGGCTTTGGGGTCCGAGCTGTTCGTCAGGATCGGGACAATCTCAAATCCCTTGAGCATTACCTGGAGAAAAGGAAGTTGAACCTCAAGGCCATGTTCTTTAAGATGGGCTTCAGGAACAGATTCAAAGCCGGGCAACCTGCGAAGGGTCGTGGCAAGCCTTGCCAGGCGAACGTCCCCCAGAGGGGTTCGGTATGCCTGAACCTCGGGAATGGAGGCAGCCCTCAGAGCGACCCGATGACTCGGGCCAAGGAGTATGACAGTCCGGGTGGAGGGGGCGATCTGTCCATATCCGGCTGCGGCCACAATACCCGAATAGATGTATCCCGCATGGGGAGAGACAAGGCCCCTGATCTTCCCCGGGGCCTTCACACCACGGGCATCTTTGATAAAGGTGTGAACCATTTGACGCAGTTCATCAGGCGCACCCGGGTAAAACATACCGGCAACCGCGGCAGGCCGCACCTTGTGGCGGCCCTCGTCCGCAGCAGACAGGTGAGCCCCGACACAAGTGAAGAGCAAGGTAACCAGAACTATATAATATTGGGCATCCTTCATTTTCGCCATAAAGTAGTTTACACCTATTGACCAGTGTTCAGGTTTCAGTGTTCAGGTTTCAGGTTTCAGGTTTCAGGTTTCAGGTCTCGCGTTTGTCGTTCCTGACACCTGACACCTGACACCTGACACCAAAAAGTAGGAACAAAAGAACTTATCTCTTGGCGCCCGTATCCTTGAAAAGTGTAAACCGAGGAATGAAGGATGCCTAGATTTTAAACAACAATCTGTCAAATGTAAAGGGCGAACACATTCCTCATGCTATGAACATGGCCACAACCTTTTCAGCACCAACCGCGCCTTTACGGAGGATCTTCGGGGGATGCACGGTTACGTCCACAACGGTGGATCCCTTTCCACCGGCAAGTTTGCCTGCATCCAGCACCAAATCGACTTGATCCTTGATATAGCGATCTATCTCAGCCGCCGCAGTGCAGCCGGCTTTTCCGGAAAGATTGGCGCTGGTCCCTGTAATGGGGCCTCCTACCGCTGTTATCAGGGCAGAAGCCACGGGATGGCTGGCAAGGCGTATGCCGATTTTTCCCGTGTAACCGGTGAGGTTGGGTGGAAGGAGCTCTGCAGCCTGAAAGACGAGTGTCAGACTCCCCGGCCAAAAGGCTTCCATTAAGCGCATTGCTGTCATTGGAATCGATCGGACCAGGGGGGCAACATCGGACAGAGAGGCGACCAGGATGAGAACGGGTTTTTGGGGATCACGCTTTTTGACCCGAAAGACTCTATCTACGGCTTCAGCGTTAAAGGCCTTTGTCCCGAGGCCGTAAAAGCTGCTCGTGGGGAAAACCACAAGACCGCCCTTCTTGATCAATGCGGCAGCCTCGCCGATTGTGTCCTGATCAGGAGATTCCGGAACCACAGAAAGGATTTCGCAGTCCTTCATGATTTCACGTCACGGAAATTCTACAACCTATTGAAGTTATAGATGTTTATTGGCGCTACTGCAAGTTCGATCAGGGAATAATGGAATGATGGAATATTGGAATGATGTAAAAGAAAAAAAGACCAAAATCCTCTTAAACCCAGTATTCCAGTATTCCAAGATTCCAGTATTCCAATTGTGAGCGGAGCGAACTAAGTTCGTTATTCGGTTCACGATTCATGGCTCATACCTTCTGGCGCAAGGTTTCGGCCTTTTGTGCCACCTGGCTGGCCATCTTTTTTTTTGAATTGTTCCAGCCTCCCTTCGATCCCGGGGTCACTAATTGCCAGGATCTGCGCGGCCAATATGGCGGCGTTCTTTGCCCCGGCAGCCCCTATGGCCATGGTGGCCACGGGCACACCAGCAGGCATCTGGACCGTGGCGAGCAGTGCGTCCAGGCCTTTCAGGGAGGAGGAATCGAGAGGAACGCCAATCACAGGCAGTGTGGTCAGTGCCGCAATCGATCCCGCCAGATGTGCTGCGGCCCCTGCCCCTGCAATGATCACCCTAAGACCTCTGGTCCGGGCCGAACGGGCATAGTCGGCCGTCCTTTCGGGGCTGCGGTGGGCGGAAGAAACAGTCACATCAAAGGGTATGTTCAGCTTATTCAGGACCGAAATGGCCTTTTCCATGACTCCCCAGTCTGAATCGCTGCCCATGACGATGCCCACAACTGGAGGCTTGTCTTGATTCCCTGGTGATTTCATCTTCGACTCCATTGCCTCAGGGTGCATTCCCAGATTCTTACACCGCAGTGAATAAATCCGAAATCCGAATATCGAAATCCGAAACAAATTCAAAATTCAAAAATCGAATGACCAAAACCTCTTTTTCGCTTTCAGGGCTTTCTTTGAAAATTGAATAGGTTATATACCGTATTGTTTAGGATTTTGTGCTTTGGTCATTCGTATTTGTTTCGTGCTTCGTATTTCGGATTTCGAGTTTTCCGTTTTTTTTATCTATTTAATACGTCATAGTTGAGGTCGGCAAGAAATCGGGAATGCTCCCATCGCCTCATAGTCCTATGGTGTGGCGGAACCTTAGACAATTTGCGCCGTTGTTGTTGTGATCCAGGAAGACGAGCTTCTTTATATTTCTATAGGCCTTCTCCCTGGCTCCTTTTAGGGTTGGGTCTCCGGCCACCACGTGCAGAACTCTGCCCCCGTAGGTGACCAGGCCTTTTTGTGGATTCTCATCAACACCGGCGAAATAGATGGCAATGCCCCTTTCTATTTCGTCCAGGCCAATGATCTTATGACCTTTGCCGTAGCGGCCGGGGTATCCCTTGTTCCATCCCCTGGAGGCCTTTGAGCGGCCTTCCATGGCAATGACGTCCACGTAATGCTGGTTGTTCCACACCTGCTTTATCTGGTCCAAAGATCCTTCCCATACCGCCATGCCCATTTCAAAGAGGTCCGTACTCAATTTCCGGGCCAACACCTCCCATTCTGGGTCTCCGTGTCTCACGTTGATTTCAAAGACATCAAGGTTGTCATAGGGGTCCAGATTCAGGCCGAAGTAAAGAACCCCTTTGTATGGCCAGCCTAAATTGTTATAAATCTCATTCACTGTTGGATTGACGATCTCTTTTATGATTCTATTGATCAACCATGGGCTGACGAGCTTGTGGGGGCAGTAACATCCCGTGCCGCCCGTGTTCAGGTTTCCGCCAAACTGCTCAATCGACGCCCTGTCATCCGGGTCAAATGCCGGCTTGTAGTCCTGGGCGAACATTTTTAGGGGCAGCACGTGTTCACCGTCAAGATAAGCAAAAAAGGAGAGCTCTGTTCCGTATTTTCTTTCCTCAACAACCACCCTGTTGCCTGATTCTCCGAAGACCGCCTCTATCATGACCTTGTCAATGGCAGCGATGGCATCCGGAACCTCGTCGCAGACTATGGCACCCTTTCCGGCAGCAAGCCCGTTTGCCTTGACCACGACCTGGTAGCCGATATTGCGAACATATGTCTTCGCCTTTTCCGGGTCGTCAAAGACCTGATACTCTGGCTTGGGAACCCCTATTCGTCGCAAAAGATCATCGGTAAATGCCCGGTCGCTTTCAATTTTTACGTAGTCCTTCCTGGGCCCGATGGTTCGTATCCCCCTATCATTCAATACATCGATGAGCCCCTCTTCCAGAGGATTTTCAGATCCCACATCAACCAGGTCTACACCGCGCTCCACGCAAAAATCTGCAGCTTCGCCAAAGTCCTTCAAATGGACAAGCTCTATGAGCCTTCTCTCCTCATGACCCTTTGGTGTTTGCAGAATCCCCGGATTTCCCGGTGCGAAATAGACCTTGTCAACATGCTGGCTATCTGCGTATTTGTCGGCAAGGCAATGGTCCCTGCCTCCCGACCCGTAAACGAGTACCTTCATGGTCTATCATCCACCTGATCCATTTTGAGGTGCTTGTATAATAGAAGGGCAAATAGTTTCAAGGGTAAAATGGGCCCTTGATCACCAAAGCGCCTTTGTACTTGACTGAAAGGAATTTTTTGTTATCATACTATTTTACTGATCCCCAGTAGCTCAGTTGGCAGAGCAGATGGCTGTTAACCATCGGGTCCGCGGTTCGAGTCCGTGCTGGGGAGCCACTAAGAAATCCGAGGCCCGGCTCTTATACAGCGGGCCTTCTTATGTTCTTCAGGGACTTCCCTTTGGCTTTTTGGGTTTATATCCTCAAGAGCGAAACAACCGGACAGACTTATACAGGTCATACCTCCGATTTAGAAAGAAGGTTGAAAGAACATAACAACCCTGAAGTGGGAAAACGAAGGTACACTAGAAAACAAAAAGGCCCATGGCGCCTTATCCATTTGTGAGAAAAAGCTTATATATGGATTGAAGAATAAAGGGTTGATAAAGAGGTCAGATGGAAAGGGTTTTGAAATCCTTGATCCCATGTTCAGGGAGTATACCCTTTTGAAGAGCCTCATAAAGTGACAGGATTACAGAGCCTTCGTAACTTTTGTAACCTGTGTTTCCACAAAGGATCTGCATTTTTTGAGCGGCGAAGCCGCGTTACATAAAATCGCAAAGCGATTTTATAACTTAAAATCCCCTGTGTTTTGTTTTCCATTTCAATTCCGCAATCCCCAATCCCCAATCCAAAACGGCATGACCGTATCTGTCAGAGTAGTATGTCATAATCAAGGCCAAGTCGGGGCTTTGGTCTTCACTTTAGTCCAGCATAGAAACCCTTGCCCTCAGGGCAAGGTCAGAGTTCAGTGGCTCTGCCATCTGAACGATAGAACCTCAGATAGAACATGCCCCATTCGAATAACCTCAAGCCAGGTCGTCA
>JAQYWL010000182.1 GCA_030145035.1 Desulfobacteria bacterium
ATTTGGTTCTTAAGTTAATGACATTGAGTTTCGGGTTGCAAGTTACGGGTTAAAAGCGCGTAGCCCAAAAGCCAGAGCCCACAGAGTCTTTCGCTATGCTCTATGCGCCATGCTCTATGCGCCAGTTATTCCGCACGAATTCTACCTCATCAAGGAGGGTCTCCACCTGGCCGTCTAAGCGTGCATCAAGGAGACCCTCTAGGATCTCGCGGTAGATAGGGCCGGGTTCAAAACCTACCTCCTTCAGATACCTGCCATCCAGCAATGTCGTTGTTGATCTTAACCGGGTAATGTAATTCGAAACAGCCTGCTTGATCGAATTGCGAGTGGCACTTGCCATTGTATAGAGCAGGGTCTCTGTGTGAAATGGGCGAAGTTTTTTGTAAAGGTCGCTGTTTTTGAGTATTTGTTGAGAGGCCATCCATTTCATGCACTCCTCTGCTTTTGTCTTCTCATAGATCAAGACTTTCCGATGCCGCTGGGTCAGTTGGAGGCGGTTACATAAGGCCTCTCTAACACTTTGATCAAAGGATCTCACAAGGGCCAGAAGGTAGACCATCCACTCTCGACAGGGCTCTTCTAAGAAAAGCAGGTTGTGCCAGGTGAGGACCTTCTCAACCGAATGGAGCAGTGCCTCCAGGGCCGAGTTGTAGACGATTTTCGGATGTATCGCTTTCAGCAGGTTGTATTCGTGCAGGCGCCCCAGGGCCATGACAGGCTTGTCTTCGTTTAAGATCTGGCGGAGCTCGGAAAATAGCCTTGGTCCGCTCAGTTCCCTGAAAAAGTCCATTCTAACAGCATTTTCGATCAGTGCTGAGGTAAGTTTTCCTATCCTAAAACCGAACCTCTGCTCAAACCGAACGGCCCTGAAAACCCGTGTGGGATCCTCCACAAAGCTAAGATTGTGCAAAACGCGGATCATTTTTCGCTTGAGATCCTTTTGTGCTCCAAAGAAATCGATCAAGTTGCCGAATCTGTCGGGATTGAGTCTTATGGCCAGAGTATTGATCGTAAAATCTCTTCGATACAGGTCGAGTTTTATGGAACCCGTCTCCACCGTGGGAAGCGCCCCGGGTGACTTGTAATATTCAAGCCGTGCCGTGGCTACATCGATTTTCCGATCGTCAGGAAGGATCACTACAGCGGTTCCGAACTTTTCGTGAGCCCGGACCCGGCCGCCAAGGGAGGCAGTCAGGGCCCTGGCAAACTCGATTCCGTCACCTTCAATGACGACGTCCGTGTCAAGATTCTCCTGGTACAGAAAGATGTCTCTGACAAAACCGCCTACGGCGTAAGCATTGTACCCAAGGGAGTCGGCAACTCTTCCAATGGCCATCAGGAGTTCTATGATCTCTTCAGGAAGGCGCTCTGTGAGGAATTTGGCCATCCTTCTTTCGCGGACATGGGTCTTCCATTCCTTGCCGTCTACTGTAGATTCAGGAATGCACGCCGGGTCACTTACAAGGATATTGAGCAGGTCGGTTCTTGTAATAACGCCTATTACCCGGCCATTTTCCACCACAGGAAGCAAACGCTGTGTATTACCTATGATCTTTTCCTGAATTTCCGACAGGGGGGCATCAGGACTTACGGTGTCGATATTTATTGTCATGTACTCGCGCACCGGCACATGCTCGAGTTCATGATGGATGGCCTTTTCTATAACCTGACGGGAGATGATGCCCAGAAGGTCGTCAGACTCCTGTACAACAATGACATTCACATTGTAACGGGTAAGGAGATCGTGAGCTTCCTTCAGAGTCACGGCTGGTTCCACGTGTATGGCAGGGGCGGACACAAGGTCTCTGGCTGACTGCTCAGGATTGATGAATTGGTTCAAGAGACCAAAAAGCTTTTCTTCAACCTGGATCAGGGTCTGTCCTCTGATGGTAGCTGAGGCCGCTGATGGATGGCCGCCACCGCCAAAAGCCATGGTTATTTTTCCAACGTCCACCTCCGGGAGACGACTTCGGGCTACCATGTAAACACGATTTTCCATGCTGGCCAAGGCAAAGATGACATCCAGATTATGTATATCCTTTAGTTTGTGTACCAGGAGGGCAAAATCCCCTATGTAGGTATCACAAGTGAGCCTGGTGACAGCCACGTCAATACCATTTACGGTATAGTGGGTGACCCCCTCAATCATGTCGTTTAAGAGACTGACCTGTTCCGGCGTCATTTCCCGGGTGATGATGTCTGAGACCACATTCAGATTGGCTCCCTTAGAGAGGAGATAGGCCGCGGCAAGGTAATCGTCCTCTGTCGTGGATGTGAATGTAAAAGAACCGGTGTCTTCATACAGGCCTAGAGCCATGATAGTGGCTTCCTCGGGGGTGATGAGGATTTTTTTGTCACGCAGGATCTTTGTCAGGATGGTGACCGTCGCACCGGTCATCTGAGTCACCACGACACTGCCGGAGAGGTCATCGGGCATTGGTGGATGATGGTCATATATGTGGACTTCCAGGCCGGGGCGGTGAACTATATCGGCCAGTTTGCCAATACGGCTTGCCTGGCGCGTATCCACCAATATGAGCAGGCCCACAGCGTTGAGGTCGATGTCCTTGATTTTTACAATGTTATACATATACGCCATCGATTTTACAAAAAAGTCTCTCAAATTCTTTTCCTGGGAGCCCGGAAAAACCATAAGAGCATCGGGGTATAGCTTCTTGGCTGCCAGCATAGAGGCAAATGCGTCAAAATCCGCATTGACATGAGTGGTTATCACGGTGATAGCCTTGCAGGATTTCGGATTTGGCGCAGGCTTCACTCCGTGTCGGATTTGCGGCTTATGTCTTGCACCTTTCGAGTTCATAATATAAGAATTTTCGTATCAATTTAGCCCATTGAAAAACCGAGCCCAACGAGCATACAGGTAATCCGATTCTAAAGCGGGTCACTGTTTGAGCGTATTAGTGAGCGTTAAGAAAGAACAGCAAAATGGCATGTTTTTTCTAAGGGTTAAATGATATCCGCCACAATCGAGGCTATTTGCAAAGGTTGTTCCCTGTTCTTTCTTTACGCTCACTTATGCGCGAGTTTGAGCCGGTTTAGAATCGGATTGCCTGTATGCGACAATGTTTTCAAAGAACTAAAAAGTTACGAATTTTCTTTTTTTTAAGCGGCGTAGCCCTCCGGGGCGTAGCCCCTACGGGCCGGAGGCCGCGTTGCATAAAATCGTGTAGCGATTTTATATCATATTTTATTGCACATTATTGCATCTTTTTTTCATCCTACCCTTACATGACAAAATTCTGTATAGAACTGGAATAATTCCATCGTTCCTTTCCCGGCATTGCAGCTAAGCCTGTAAGGTGCTGTGATTTCAATGGGTTGTAGAAATTCCGGGACGTCATATTATGCCTGACGGAAGTTCGTTGTCCAAAAATATCTTTGTCACCGGCCCTCCCGGATGCGGCAAATCGACCGTGATCGAAAAGCTTTTGGTGCGAATCCAAAAGCCTGCAACAGGATTTTTTACTCGCGAGATAAGAGAAAAGGGCCGCAGGACCGGATTTTCCATAACCACCCTTGATGGCAAAAAGGGTGTGCTTGCCCACGAAAACATAAAGAGCCGGTTAAAAGTGGGCAAATACGGAGTGAACCTTCACGACATTGATGAAATTGCAGTCCCCTCCATGATTC
>JAQYWL010000260.1 GCA_030145035.1 Desulfobacteria bacterium
AAGTCGATGAAAAGACCCGCGAATTAATTGCGGAATTTTATTCCCATTATGATGAGTACGTTACCCTTCGCCCGGATGATAAAGACAGAAAAGACGAGATTTTTCAAGCCTGGGTTATTCAAAAAATAGCCGGAGTTCAGATTAGTATATTGGAAATAGCTGAGCGTCTCAATTCCTTAGTCAGAACAAGTCATTTCCACTAGGAAGAACCCCGGCATTGGTTGGACCGGACGGGTTGAAGCGGCGCTGGTTTGCGAGAAGCACTTTAGGTGCGCAGGGTTCTTTGGCCCCGCCGGTCACCCATTATGCCCTTGGAGAAGTACTTGGACCATGGCACTGAACCAACGACAGCTTCAAGAAAAGCTCGGCACAGTTACTTCAGAATTGCTGAATGAAAAGGGCTATATCAGCTTCATCGATGTTTTTGTGAGGCTCGGCTATTTGTCGCAGGCCGACTATGAAAACTGGAGATTCAAGCGCCTCCCGTACCTCGAAAAGGTCATCACTGTGAACCTCGGCAGGATCAATTTCATTATGAAAACTGTTCGCCGCAGCAGCCTCAATGGAAAGCTGAAGGCAAGCTGGACGGCTTACAAGTCGTGGGGAAAAGGAAAGAAGGAAAACCTCCGATTTTCCAAGTCAGGCGACCCAAACATTGAGGAAGCGTACGCGACACATTTTCTGAGACCGAAAGGCCTGGCACAACCAATCGCTCAAGCCAACGGTGAGACAGCGTAGCTCATTTTTCAACGTATAGCCCCGTGGCTTAGCTCAGACGTTATGGAGCTTCTTGCCGCAAAGGGCCGAGCAACGGGATGTTGGGTACCGTAATGTGGCGTTTCTGCTACCTTCCAACGGCTGCGAAGGACAAGCTCTCCAGTCCGCGTGGCGGAAAAAAGACTTCGGGTACGACGCTTGCCAGATGCGAATCCTTGACCACGATTGGCGTAATGGCTTTCCCACTTTCAAACTGTCTGGCTACAACTGGAGGAGGGAATGCCGCATGAGCACCCCTGAATCTATGCCCCTGTTTACGGTTTCCAATCACCATGTGACAAATGCCGGCCAACCCCCGGCACTGAATGGTGACGATCCGAACATGTACCACAGCTATTTCGAAAACGCTTACGGGGAGCAGTCGATTTTTCAGTACAATAAGGGATGTGATTCCCAGGTCGATCCAGCTTGTTGCTGGCAGAACGGGACAGGAGTATAACCAGCGGAAAAGTCGCAAGGGCGCCTTCTGGGAAGATCGCTATCACGCAACTGCCATAGAAAGTGGCGAGCATTTGCTCAGATGTATCGTATATATTGACTTGAATATGGTGCGAGCTGGAGTTGTTGGTCATCCTTCAGAATGGACATTCAGCGGCTACAGGGAAATCCAAGAGCCCCGGCGCAAGTGCGCTTTGATTGCTTACGAGAGGTTGCGGGAGCTGACTAGTTTTGCCACCTATGAAGAGCTCCGGGCGGCTCACAGTCACTGGGCAGAGGAGTATCTCGGAGATGGTAGAGGTGTTCGTGATAGCAAGTGGACCCAGAGCATTGCAGTGGGAAGCGAGGGATTTGTTGACAGGACAAAGGACCAGCTTGGCATACGGGCCAAGGCAAGGAAGGTGATTGAGACCGCGGAGGCATTTCAGCTTCGAGAGCCGCAGGTTGCTTATCGCGTCAATTCTGGGGCCAAAAATGACGATATTGGCGCCGAAAACAGCTATTTCTGGGACATTAATCTAAACATTCCAACAACATAGCTTGGCCCGACCCCAAAGATAATCCACGCAGAATTTTAGCGTTTTATACGCCATATGATAAAATCGCCACTGCATAAAATCAGTATGTTATCAAAGACAAAATGAGTTTTATGCACCAAAAATGGTGCGGTTCCAGTTTGGTTATATGGTCTTTTTTGTCCGTTAATTATTATGCAAGGAGAAATTGCATGAAAAGAAGTCTATTATTTTCGATTATGTTTTGTTTTACATTTTCATCTCTTACAACGGCTGAAATCGATCAAAACGTGTACTCTAATAATGAAGTTGGTTTATCAATAACTAAACCAAAAGATTGGTTTTTTTTGTCAACTGCACCAATGAGTGAAAACAGAAAGGGCATGAGATTAAAAGATGAGGAACTTTCAAAAAAATTTGCAGACGAAGCAAGGCTTCCTTTGGTTGTTATCTCTAAATATCCTGATCCTTACTCACGACCCGATGTTACCCCAACCGTTGAAGTCGTTATGAGCCCTCTTGGGAATAATAAAAACACGTCCGCAATAGATTTAATCAACCCATCTGTCAATATTCTAAAAGATGTAATGAGCGATGTTGGTTTTTTGGAAAAGCCCTCACAAATAAATATTTCAGGGTTTAATGCAGCTAAAACAGTACTTAGGTATTCAACATTGCATCAATCAGGCTCGATTGATATAAAGAACGGATTGTATGTGATTATTCGAGGTGAATTTGTTTTTTCAATTGGTTTGTCAAGCCCATTAAATGGACCTGATATTTCGGATGCAGAATTCTCATCAATAATTGATTCCTTAAGAATCGATAAATAATGCATAACAAGGCGGTTGCACCTGATCGCAGGGGCCGTGCTGTTTACAACGTTTATGAATTTGAAAAAAAGGTGTGGGCAGTTTGCTACTTCTGTGGCAGCCCCTACGCCAAGTGATCCGCAGCGTTAGGTTTCAATATATGAGGATACAATATGGAAAAAGAAAATAGCTTGAGGAAAACATGTTCCACTACACTTATGTATTGTTGAGTGAAAAAGATGACAATTTTGTCTTGCCCCAAGCTATTTCCCCAATAGAATCCCAGGCTATGTTTCCGG
>JAQYWL010000512.1 GCA_030145035.1 Desulfobacteria bacterium
GCCCTGCGGCTCAGATATGCTCTTTCGTTCCATTTGGAGCTCCATACACGTTTGATACACATCCATGCGTCATCCCAGTTTGTGGACCACGGAAGTTCTGCCTCCTCCATTACCTTATGAAGGGAGGAGACCAGCTCATCCGGGGCCTTGAGGGTCAAAATGCTCTTGCGGAGTTCACCGAGCAATTCGCTTTTCATCTTTTGCGCGTCTTCATCCACTCGCCTGGCCCGTTCCTCGTAACGTTCCGCAATCTCCTTGTTGTTTTCTTCGGCAAGCACACTTTCAAAAACCCCAAAGGGCAGCGCCACTGAAGTGGGAAGACCGATCCATTCGGGTAGCTTGCCCTGCAAGCGTCTCAAGTTGTTTGATTTGCCCCCAAGATTCTTTTCATTGAAATCACTTGCTGGCACGGCATAGGCGGTGAAACCGGGTCGGGGTACGGGTGCAAGGACCGGCAGGATACGTGGCGATATGTCGATCATCTCTGCGGGCCCTTCTTCAAACATCACGTCACCAGATGCATTCACGCTTAGCTTGAGGGAATGCCCGCTGAGTAACTTCAATTGCCCAATTATCTCGGGGTCGTAGCAGGTAGCAAAGAGCACTTCGGCATTTCTGGCACGAATCGCCACATGTGATACGATATCGGTCGCATCCGCAGTGATAACAGCAGTTACGCCTTCCGGGATTTCCTCATCTCCCGCAACCTCGTCGGCAATTATGATTGTGGGTCGAGCAAAACCTTTGCCCTGAATGGACTTCAAGGTAGCCACCACTTCCACTTGCCCCGTCCCTCGACCCGGGCTGACCACCTGCCAATGGCCAAGTTCGGCGCTTTTGCGCAATATTGGATCAAGCTGACGCAAAAGCATCGACAGAGCGAATGCGGGCCGGCCGCGCACTACTTCTTCACTGAACAGCGTAATGGTCCACGTATCAGCGTGAAAGGCCCTGCCCAGAAGTTCGGCTTTGGGTTGAAGGAGTTTGTAATAATGGTCGATAAGGGCGCCCAGGCCACGTCCGAGACGATCGAGCACGGCCTTGGCTTGAAGGGACCACTCTTTTCCCAAACGGGGCGTCTTGCTGAGGCGATCCCAATGGCGCAAACAGTGCGACATCTCGTCATCGTCATTTGAAAGACACAGGTTCTCAAGCGCCATTGCGATCAGTTCCACCAGTTGATCTCTGGTCTGTTTTAGATGAAGGTTTCGTTCCACCACAACACGCAAGAAATCCTCCAATGAGAGATCCAGGAAGAGCAGGTCGCGCACTTTGTTTGGATCTTCTTTGAATCGTCCTGCCAGAAGGCGGCGCGCTTTGGTGATCTTTTCCACCAATGTACACACCGGCACCTCTCGACCATCTCGATGCCGCCATATGAAGTCCATCAGGCCGTGCATTTCTGCATCGAACAGATACCTAACAGCATGGATGGCCGTTCCAAGATCGGTACCGGAATGAACCGCCTTGAGAATCCCCAGGAAATGCTCGAAATCTGGAATCAATGCCTCTTTCAGATGCGGAATGAAATCGGGATGAGACCTGATCGGTCGCTCGTAGCTCTGGAGTCGTTTTTTCGTGACACTGTCCTGTTCGAGTCTCTTATAGAAGAGATCAAGATTTCCGTCACTTCTTAAGAATTGCAGATAGGCTTCACAGATGACGATATCATCGGGTGTAGTATTATTGTGAAGCTTTTGATGCCATTCTTCCAGGAAATGACCCGAGACCTCCTTGATGTGATGGCGGTGCATGATATTCAAAACCTCATCCCGGATCCGCTGTCCTTCACCGCCTCGCCCCATTGTGGTCAGTATCAGGCGAATGAACTCCTGCTCTCGCAGCTCATTGGCGTAGCGATCGGCAAGCTTGAGCGTCAAGCGATCCATGGCATGGCTCAACTCCCTGGGTTGGGTATTATAATTCCGCTGCCAGTCCAACTGTCTGATGGCGGAAAAGCGCAGCCATACGAAGATCAATGCCAGTCCCTCCACGTTATTTCTGACCTTGTCCAGCAGCTCATAACACAGGTTAAAACGGTGCATCAGTGTCCATGAATTGCGGCTCATCTCCTTTTCAATGATCTTGTCGGCAAGATCGGCAACCCCTGGAGCCTCCGGAAATCTTTCTTTGGGTTTTCGCAGGTCGATGTAGTAATTCTTACCGTGGTTATTGTCCCACCGATTTTCCTCGGGGAAGAAAAGGCAGAAAGCGATAACCGAAAAATCCGGGGTATGCTCCAGCCTGATGACGATTTGGCCTTCGCGGTTGCGGCCTGAAAAAGGAGTCTGAACAGCCGTTCCCCCAAACGCCCTGGTACCCTCAGGCCACAGCGCCTGGGGAGGGATATGCCACGGCGCCCGAGCGTGCCGAGACAGGCCCCAGTGTAACAGACATTTTATTTTGTTTTTTATCCGAAGAGACACCTCAACCTGACCGTCTAACTCGCGCCTTTCCGCCATGAGCTCGACACCGCTTTTTGTGATTATCTCTTCAACCATCACCATTTCGTGGTCTCATCTTTCCTGATAACAGCAAAAAAGAGCTATTCCTCTTCTTCGATACTGTAGTCCAGTATCGCCTCCTTGACACTCCTATAAACGCTTTTAAAGGTTTCATCGAAAGAGGCAGGAGAAACACGTCCCACCTCAATGAACTTGGCCACAATCTCTTTCGTCACCTTTAGAACCTGTTCGTCAAGCGATTTCATATCGGCCCCCCTGAAGCTTTTTATCATATATCATATCACAGTTGCGCCTTGGAGAAACGCACCAATTGATCGTCAATGTTTTCACCCCAAAGCGAATTTATACCACATGTTCCGAGATCGTTACAAGGAAGCTTGTAAAAGAAGAGGATCACAAGGAGATAGACGTGGACTCGATGGTAATGGTTCAGATCCGGGACGGGAAGTTGGAAGTTGCTGAAATAATGGATCCAAGAAAAAAACGGGGCGGCCTCTTTAGGCCGCCCCGGCGATCTGCTTTGCCTCTTCTCCTGCGTCCTCCCAACGGAGGCACCATTCTCTATACTTGCATTGAAATTGATCGCAATAATCCGCTGCTTTGCCAAAACAGTCAAAGTTGCCTTCCCTCAACTGTTTCCTGTGAATGATTGGAGAGATGACCTCTCTAAAGCAGGGATCGCACAGTGATGATGTAAATTCGTCGGGGCCCCAGGAAACCAAGGACTCTTTTTCCCACTCTTTTCCGCACTTCATGCACTTTACACGCAATTTTTTCATATCATCCAACACGTTATAAAATCGCTTCGCGATTTTATATAACGCGGCTACGCCGCTTAAAAAAAGGAAATTCCTATACTATCACGTTACGCTCCAGCTTTTTCTATCTGTTGATTTTAGAGGATTTTGGTCCTTTTTTCTTTTACATTATAGCGCACAGCTTCACTTCGTGTCCAATATTCCCCGCCTGCCAATGCCTGGCACAGGATACGGTTTCAATGCCAGCGTGCACGGCAATGGCGGGCAGGCATCATTCCCTGATCGAACTTGCAATAGCGCCAATAAATATCTATAACTTCAATAGGTTGTAAAAATTTCGGATACTATATTAGCACGAGGTGCAGAGGATGTCAAGCATATATTGTGGTCTTACGGTAACGGGATGCAATATATAGTAGTATGAGCAGCCAAAGAGGAGGATCTCCCCGCTAACCACCCTTACGCATTTTGCAGGCTTCTGAACAGATCGAATGCCTGCTTGGGGGTGGCCCCATCGTGGATAACAGCGTTTAGTGCCCTCATCATGGCCACCGGGTGGGGGTTTTGCCAGACATTCCTCCCTAAGTTGACCCCTATGGCACCTTTCTGCATGCCATCGAAAACAAAATCAAAGACTTCCAGCTCGGTTTCGCATTTTGGTCCGCCTGCCATGACCACCGGCACCGGACATCCATTAGTCACCTTTTCAAAATCTTCTGCACAGTAATAGGTCTTTACAATCTTTGCTCCCAATTCAGCGGCAATCCGGCAGGATAGTCCCAGATAGCGCGCGGTTCTTTTCTCAAGCTCTTTGCCAATGGCTGTGACCGCCATAACAGGGATACCATAATCCTCACACTCATTGACAAGCATGGCCAGGCTTTCCAGACTTTGCTTCTCGTAATCACTCCCCACAAAAATGGAAAGACCCACGGCGGCCACGTTGAGCCGGATTACTTCTTCCACAGAGGTGGTGAGGATCTCATTGGACAGGTCTTCGCCGATGACACTGGTGCCACCTGAAACCCTCAAAATGATGGGGGTATCACCATCCGGATTCACACAGGTGCGCAGAACCCCTCTTGTTACGAACAGACCGTCGGCATAAGGAAGGAGGTCCCTGATTGTTTCACCAGGTCTCTCGAGACACCTCGTGGGGCCCTGGAAATAACCATGATCTATGGGAAGAAACTGGCAGTGTCCATCCGGCTTGATGAGTCGGGACAGGCGATTTCTCATTCCCCATTCAAGGTTGTCAGCACCTTTAATCGGTTTGCCCTCTGTAGCTTTATGCTCCGACGGCATGTCGGATACATTCCTTGCTTCCAAAACTCCTTGTGCATCTGGCATAGCTATCTCCTTTCTATTTGGAATGCGGAATCAAATTCCAAAATCGTATCAATTTAGCCTATTGAAAAAGCGAGCCCAACGAGCATACAGGTGATCCGATTCTAAAGCGGGTCACTGTTTGAGCGTATTAGTGAGCGTTGAGAAAGAACAGGGACTTAGCATATCGTTTCCAAGCGCGAAATAGACTGCCGACCTTATGGGCATTATTCAAACGACAGGGGCTGTTCTTTCTTTACGCTCACTTATGCGCGAGTTTGAGCCGGTTTAGAATCGGATTGCCTGTATGCGATAATGTTTTCAAAGAACTAGAATGTTACCCAAAATCATGCATGGTAAATCGTTATTCGTGAATCGCCAATCGCGAATATTCAATCCTCTTAGGGCAACCCATAGAGCCTGTCAAGGAGGAATTGGCTTTACCCGTCAAGCGTTCCATAGATCTTCAGAACGCCCCAGCTTCCCTTTCAAGTTATAAAATCGCTCCACGATTTTATATAACGCGGCTTTGCCGCTTGAAAAAAGGAAATTTTTATACAATCAACCACTCAACTACTCGACCACTCGACCAATTGCGGAGCGAAGCGGAGCTAAGTTCTGATGAGGGAACGCAGTCGGTTCAGGTTCATGCGGTCATAGTCAATCGGTCCTTTTTTCTTCGGGGTTTCAAGGATCTTGGGAAGGCGCTTGAGCTGCGGGTCGTTCAGTATGAAGGAGAAGGCATCGATTCCGATTGCTCCCTCGCCAATGTGCTCGTGTCGATCTATCCTGCTCCCCAGCCCCTTTTTCGCGTCGTTTAGGTGTATTACACAGAGACGGTCAAGACCTATGACTCTGTCAAAGGCCTGCATGGTTTCCTGGTAAGCCGTTTTCGTACGGAGATCATAGCCTGCTGCAAAGACATGGCACGTATCAAGACAAATGCCGATCCTCTCCCTGGCTTCCACCATATCTGAAATATGGGCCAACTGCTCAAAGGTGTAACCCAAATTCGATCCCTGGCCGGCAGTGGTCTCAAGGAGGAGCCGACAGGTAATATTTGGTGTACGGTCAAATATTGCATTGATCCCCAGGGCGATTCGGCGCAAGCCCTCATCTTCTCCTGTGCCCATGTGGGAGCCCGGGTGCATGATCACATAGGGTACGCTCAACTGAGATGCCCGCACAAGCTCATACTCAAGGGCCTTTACGGACCTCTCATATTTACTACGTTCAGGCGACGCCAGGTTGATCAAATAGGAAGTATGCGAGCAGATGGACTTTATCCCACTCTTCTTTCTTGCAACATCGAACTGTTCAATATCCCGGTCAGTCAGAGTGCGCTCTTTCCAGGCATTGGCGTTTTTTGTAAATATTTGCAAAGCTGTGCATCCGTAGTCATGGGCGCTATAAACGGCCTTATGCAGCCCGCCTGCAATGGAAAAATGGGCGCCGATCAGAATCATTGTCTTGTGTCCGTCTACGTGTGTTTGTTATTATACATGACGTCATTAGTTGTTTCAAATGATAGACGATGGGAGATAATAGATGTAGGGGCGGCCCGCCCTGGCGCGACGTGCTCAAATCAGCCCACCAAGCTTATGGACCAGGTCTGGGCCAGGGGCTTTATGCCCGCCCGCATCCCCGTATCAAACAGGCTTTTCGGGCGGGGATAAACCCCGCCCCTACGAAAGCATTTGACTGGGGCGACACACTTGCGTTTCTGGCCACATGGAGTATCGTTAGTGCCTTATAGTGAATGACAAAATAAAGTCGTTATTGCGAGGAGCAGTAACGGTTGCGAGGCGGAGCCGAAGCAAACTCGGAGCTAGGCCTCTATCCCAAACGAGATTCTTCGCTACACTCGGAACAGGCTCCGCAATCCCTTGAGATTGCTTCGCTTCGCTCGCAATGACAGGCCAAGGAATTTCCTATACTATCAAGTTAGTTAAGCTAGTTACTATAGTAATGAAATCCGTGCTTTTTCTGGCAAAAAAGCATTTTCCGGCTAGTCCGGGTTAGAGTCTACTTTGGCCTCATGCAAAAAGATCAAAACAACACAGAAAAGATAGAACCTGTAAAGATCCCCATCGAGGATGTTCTGGATCTGCACACCTTTGTTCCTAAAGAGATACCCGGCCTGCTGAAAGAATACCTGAATGCCTGCCGGAAGGCCAAGATTTATTCTGTAAGGATTATCCACGGCAAAGGCAAGGGATTTCTGAAAAATCGGGTTCGCGGTTTGCTCAAGGATTTCCCTATGGTCGCCTCCTTCTCAGAGGCTCCGTCCTCCGCAGGCGGCTGGGGAGCCACCATCGTTGAACTCAGAAGAGAGATCGATTTTGACTCACCGGAATGGGCTCACATCCTTGATGAGGGGGCAAGGGCCATGGGCATGCGCGTGGAGCAGTCTCAAATAGCCCGGTTTGCCATCCATGCCAGAGAGCTTATGGCCTGGAATCGATTCACCAATCTGACGGCCATTACGGATCCTATTGAAATTGCAGTAAAACATTTTCTTGATACCCTGCCCGTCTTGCCTTTCCTCCTCCCAAGGTCATGGCTTCTTGACATTGGCTCCGGAGGAGGATTTCCCGGCATTCCCCTAAAAATTTTGCGGCCAGACCTGCACCTCATGCTGATCGATGCCTCAAGGAAGAAGGTCAGCTTCCAAAAACATATCATAAGAACGCTCGGCCTTAAAGATATCGAGGCCCGCCATATCCGGGCCGAAGAACTCCGAAGAGAGCTTCAGACCACCCCCACTCTGCCCTCCCCCTTTCCGCCACAAAGACGGCGGATCTTCGACAAGGGGGAGGGTTTGTGTGGGGGTAAAGGCGAATTGCGACCGTATAATGTCATTATGTCAAAGGCTGTTTCAAAGCTGGACAGGTTTCTGGATCAGGCTATTCCATTGCTCCGTCCGACAGGAATAATGATTGCCATGAAGGGAAGGTCAGTGGAAACTGAACTTGAATCTGCCCGTTCAAAGATCGAGGCCGAGGGCCTTACCGTCACCATGAAAAAATACCGGCTCCCTCACCTTGATATCGAAAGATGCCTGATTATTCTGAGCAATTCCCCAGACGCGCTCAAGGTCCGTCAATCTTTACCTTGACACGCTGTTGCCGAAACAAAAATGGCTTTACTAAAAGACGGCCATGTAATATCTGTCTCATGTGTTTTGCATAGCGACTGAGCAGCCACTTGACCAATTGGACCTGTGTGGTTACTTGAAAAATCCCCCTAAATCCCCCTTTGATAAAGGGGGACTTTTGGGTCAGAAGTGGTTTCCCCCCTTTGAAAAAGGGGGGTTAGGGGGGATTTAAATAGTATTGTTAAGACTACGAATCCACTAACCGCATAGATCGAACCAATTGCGGAGCTAAGTTCGATATGGAATCTTCCAAAAGACAACAGGCACTCCTTGCTGCCGAGCGTCTGAAGGCCACCGGCAGGCTGGCCAGCGAGATCGCCCATGAACTGAATACCCCCCTTGGCGGTATCCTGATGTACAGCCATCTGCTTATGGAAGATTTGACTGAAGATGATCCGTGCAGGGAAAACATCGTCAAGATCAACAAGTTGGCCCATCGATGTAAAATCATTGTCCAGGGGTTGCTGGATTTTGCACATCAGGAAATCCGTCAGTCAGGGCCGGTTCAGATCAACCGAATTCTGCACAATGTGATTGGCTTTTTGGAAGACCATGTGCTTTTGAAAAATATTTCCGTTGAAACTCACCTTGATCCCACCCTTCCCATGGTTGCGGGGGATGAAAACAAGCTGGAACAAGTCTTTGTCAACCTCATTGTCAACGCGATACAATCCATGGACGGAACCGGTACCCTGGCGCTGCGCACCGAGTTTGCTCTTGACCCAAGCCGGGTTCGGATTGAGTGTTCGGATACAGGCTGCGGGATTGACGAGGAGAACCTTGGCAGGATTTTCGAACCCTTTTTTACCACCAAGGAAAAGGGGAAGGGAACGGGTCTGGGCCTCTCCATCTGCCATGGTATAGTGGAACGACATGGTGGAACCATAACCGTTGAGACTCATAAAGGATATGGTTCTACGTGTACAATCTTCCTGCCCGTGGCCGAGAAGGATAGAGGTTAGGGGCTCCGCCCCCCTTCGACTTTGCTCAGGGTGGTGAGCTTGCCCTTCGACCTTGCTCAGGGCGGTGAGCCCGTCGAACCGTCGAACCACAACTGGAGTATTGGAGTGATGGAGTAATGGAGTGATGGAGTAATGGAGTGATGGAGTAATGGAGTAATGGAGTGATGGAGTAATGGAGTAA